>CAISDV010000133.1 GCA_903884185.1 uncultured Chitinophagaceae bacterium
GGAACAGCCTGACGTTGCATGTTTGATCCCATCAATGCACGGTTGGCATCATCATGTTCTAAGAATGGAATTAAGGAAGCACTTAAACCAACAATTTGGTTTGGAGCAACGTCCATATATTGAACATCGGCTTTATCTAAAATTGGGAAGTCACCTGTTTCACGAGATACTACTTTGTTCAATTCAAATTCGCCTTTCTCATTTAATGGAGAGTTAGACTGTGCAATTCTTGCACTATCCTCTTCCTCAGCACTTAAATAAGTTAAATTCTTTAAGTTTACTTTACCATTTTCTACTTTACGGTATGGAGTTTCAATAAAGCCCATATCGTTGATCTTTGCATGTACACACAAAGTAGAAATCAAACCAATGTTTGGTCCGTCCGGTGTTTCAATGGTACACAAACGTCCATAATGAGAATAATGCACGTCACGAACTTCAAAGCCTGCTCTTTCCCTGCTCAAACCGCCGGGCCCTAAGGCTGAGATACGGCGTTTGTGCGTGATCTCGGAAAGTGGATTGGTCTGATCCAGGAACTGCGACAACTGTGAAGTACCAAAGAATGAATTGATCACGGAAGACAATGTTCTTGCATTGATCAGATCCACCGGTGTGAATACTTCATTATCGCGAACGTTCATCCTTTCACGGATGGTACGCGCCATACGCGCAAGGCCAACACCAAACTGCGCATACAACTGTTCGCCCACGGTACGCACACGACGATTGCTCAGATGATCAATATCATCAATTTCAGCTTTCTGGTTGGTGAGGCGTACGAGGTATTTAATGATCTCGATGATATCCTGCTTGGTCAATACTTTTTTCTGCAAAGGATAATCAAGGTTCAGTTTGCGGTTGATCTTGTAACGGCCAACTTCCCCAAGGTCATAACGTTTGTCAGAGAAAAACAATTTATCAATGATACCACGTGCCGTTTCATTATCCGGCGCATCAGCTCCGCGCAACTGGCGGTAGATATGCTGAACGGCTTCCAGTTCACTGTTCGAAGTATCCTTGTTCAATGTGTTGTAGATGATCGCATAATCACCACCCACATCTTCTTTCTGGATGAATACACTCTTCACATCCATTTCAACAATGGTGTTGATACCTTCTTCATCCAGAACAGTATCACGTTCCATTACGATCTCGTTTCTTTCAATGCTCACTACTTCACCTGTATCTTCATCAACGAAATCTTCTACCCATGTACGGAGTACACGTGCAGCTAATTTCTTGCCGATATGTTTCTGTAATAATTTCTTATCTGCTTTTACTTCATCAGCCATTCCGAAAAGTTCCAGGATGTCTTTATCGGTTTCAAAACCAATAGAACGCAATAAAGTGGTTACCGGGAATTTTTTCTTACGGTCGATGTAAGCATACATCACGTTGTTGATGTCTGTTGCAAATTCCATCCACGCACCTTTGAAAGGAATTACGCGTGCAGAATATATTTTGGTTCCGTTAGGATGAATAGACTGCCCGAAGAACACACCCGGTGAACGGTGCAACTGGCTTACCACAACGCGTTCAGCGCCGTTGATAACAAAAGTACCGCGTGGTGTCATGTAGGGAATATTGCCCAGGAACACGTCCTGCACAATTGTTTGGAAATCCACATGCTCTTCATCATTACAGCTCAAACGAAGTTTTGCTTTTAATGGAACAGCATACGTTAATCCACGCTCCATACATTCTTCGATCGTGTAGCGTGGCGGATCAATAAAATAATCCAGGAACTCCAGCACGAAAATATTACGCGTGTCGGTAATAGGAAAGTTATCCTTGAACACACGGAATAAACCTTCCACGTTACGTTTGTCGGGTGTGGTTTCTAACTGGAAAAATTCACTGAAAGATTCTAACTGGATGTCGAGCAGGTCAGGAGTTTCAGCCAAATGTTTTGTTTTTCCGAAACTGACCCTGGTGTTTAAAGTGGTTGTTGACATAGTATTTTTAAAACCGGTTTTTAGCAAAAAAAATAAAGTGAACCCATTAGTTCAAATACCCCTGAAAGTGAAACAGAATGGAAAGGTTTACGCAACCTTGCCGCCTGCTGCCAAATAGCCTAAAAATAAAGGACTGCAAAAGTAAGGAAAGCAGCCCAAAGCTAAAAATCAAATTTTAGGCCATTTCAGGTTGAAAAACAGGGGTTCCGGAGCCCATTTTCTAACAAAATTTTAGGCATTCGGGGTTAAACGAAAAAGGCCATTTCCCTTCTATTCCTGAAACATCCATTACTATGAATAAATATGCCCTCACCTCATTATTGGCCATTTTACTGGGTTGCGCCGTTGCAGACGCCCAAATCGGCGTTATGATAGGCCCCAGGTTTGGCTACGGAAGGCCCCAACGCCGCAGCAGGCCTCAGCCCAGGCAGGACCTTCCCAAATTCCAGCCAACGGTAAACCTCTCTTTGGGGTATGGCTTCCCAAACCTTGATGCGCTGCAACTTGCCGATTTTTATGGCCAGTACAAAGGCAGTACCACTCAAACAGGCCCTTTTTCCGGCGCTATCGATTACCAATACAGCCGTACTTCCAGTATTGGTTTGCTGGTAACACATGGTACCGCAAGTATTCCTTACTACAATTATAACGGTTCGTCCACCACACCCGCTTTTACCGGCGCCATTGATAGTTGGGCGGTCATGCTGAATTTTGTGCGATATATGCCAGTGGCGGGAGATAAGATCTCACCCTATATCAGGACAGCGATAGGAATCAATGTCAGTACTACTCAAACTTATACCGACCCGAGTGGGAATAATCTATATCCGGGAGCTACTCCAACTTCACTGGCATACCAGTTTGGATTGGGTGCAAAATTCAATCTCACAAAAAATACAGGGTTGTTTCTTGAAGCAGGATATGGAAAATATATTTTGCAGGGCGGGTTGGCATTCAAGCTATAGGGTTTCATGCGAAGAGTTTCACGCAAATCCCGAAGTTTCGGGAGCAAAGGTGCAAAGGGATTAAGGAGACCCCTTGAAATAGCTTGGCGCCTTATATTTTCTTTGCGTCTTTGCGTGAAATCTTTGCCCGCCCGGCTATGCCATTCGGACGGGCGTGAAACAAAAAATAAACCCCTTCGTTGGAAGGGGTTCTTATTTTTAAAGTGTGTAGGGTGTTGACTTATTTGATCTCAACATCAGCGCCTGCTTCTTTCAGCTTGGCAACCAGGTCATCAGCTTCTGCTTTTGAAACACCTTCTTTTACTGCTTTTGGTGCGCCATCAACGAGGTCCTTAGCTTCTTTCAAGCCTAAGCCAGTCATTTCCTTAACTATCTTAACAACAGTTAATTTGCTAGCGCCACCGCTTTTCAGGATCACATCAAAAGAAGTTTTTTCTTCCGCTGCTGCTGCTCCGCCGCCGTCGCCACCTGCTGCTACAACTACTGCAGCTGCTGCTGGTTCAATACCGTAATCGGCTTTTAATACATTTGCTAATTCCTGTACTTCTTTTACTGTTAAGCCTACTAATGATTCGGCTAATGCTTTTACGTCTGCCATAACATTTAATTTTTTCCGCCTTCATGTCCGCATCTTGCAGATCCGGCGGATGGTTTAAAAAAATTTGCCTTTATTTTCCCTCAGGCCTGGGTTTATTTGAATGTGAAGTATTGCTACTCCGGCATTTTATTTTTATTCAGCAACTACTGCTGCTCCGCTTTTTTCGTGGTGGTGCAACAATGCAGCCAGTACACGTTTTGCAGGAGACTGCAACAAGCCGATCACTTCTCCGATCAGTTCATTCTTGGTCTTGATCTGTGTAAGTGCTTTCAGGTTGGTATCGCCTGTATAAATATCACCATTGATGAAAGCAGCTTTCAGCGTTGGTTTTTCACCATTCGTATCCTTGCGGAAAGAAGTGATGATCAATGCAGGGTCTTTCGGATTTTCGGAGAACATCAACGCAGTTACATTGTTGAGCGATCCGAACATTCCTGAATACCTGTCTGTATCCAAAGACTCCAAAGCTTTTCTTATCAAAGTGTTTTTGGCTACTTTCATTTCTACCTGCTTGTCGAAACAAGTGCGGCGAAGTTTAGTGATCTGTTCTACTGATAAAGACTCAGTGTCTGTAACGTAGAAGTTATTGTATTGTGAGAATTTCCCTTTGAGAACTTCGATCACTTCATTTTTTTCTGCTTTTGTCATAACTAAATTTTTTAAATCCCGCAGTTGCGGGACCAGGTCATCGGCTTAGTTTGCAATTGATTTAGTGTCCAGTTTAATACCAGGGCTCATGCTGCTTGCCATGCTCACGCCTTTCAGATAAATTCCTTTGGCGGAAGATGGTTTTAATTTCATGATCGCATTCAGCAATTCACTGCTGTTCTCTGCGATCTTATCAGCAGCAAATGATACGCGGCCAATAGAAGCATGCACTGTTCCTTCTTTGTCAACTTTGAAAGCGATCTTACCGCCTTTTACTTCGTTAACAGCGGCAGCCACATCATTGGTAACCGTTCCTGTTTTAGGATTCGGCATCAGGTTACGTGGCCCCAATACTTTACCGAGCTTACCGATCTTAGGCATTACGGATGGAGTAGCGATAATTACATCTACATCAACCCAGCCACCTTCGATCTTGGTGATGAATTCATCAAGCCCAACAAAATCAGCACCTGCTTCTTTTGCAGCGGCTTCTTTATCAGGTGTGCAAAGCACTAATACTTTTTTTGTTTTACCGGTACCATGCGGCAGGCTTACAGTACCACGCACTTGCTGGTCTGCTTTCTTTGGATCAACACCCAAACGGATATGAAGATCTACAGAGCTGTCGAATTTGGTACAGTTGATTTCTTTTACAAGGGCAGAAGCGTCTTTCAGGGAATAAACTTTGTTTTTATCCACCTTGGCTTCAGCTGCTTTTCTTTTTTTAGTCAAAGACATTTTCTAAAGTTTTTAGATGAATAATTAATTTTTATCCCATGGGGCTTTGCCATCAACAGTTAAACCCATACTGCGTGCAGTACCGGCCACCATGCTCATAGCGCTTTCAATAGTAAAGCAATTCAGGTCGGGCATTTTGTCCTTCGCGATCGCTTCCACCTGTGCCCAGGTAACTTTACCCAGTTTAACACGGTTGCTTTCTTTACTTCCTTTTTGAATTTTTGCGGCTTCCATTAACTGGATAGCGGCAGGGGCGGTTTTAATGATGAAGTCGAAAGACTTATCAGAATAAACGGTGATCAAAACGGGAACTACTTTTCCCATTTTGTCCTGGGTCCTTGCATTGAATTGTTTGCAGAACTCCATGATGTTCACACCCTTTGAACCGAGTGCGGGGCCAACGGGAGGAGCAGGATTGGCTTGACCGCCTTTCACCTGCAGCTTCACGAAGCCGGAGATTTCTTTTGCCATTATTTACGATTTTATTGGTGATAGCGTCCCGATTTTGTCAGGACTCCCAAATCAATCATTCTTTTTATAAAGAACTTTTGGGGTTGCAAATATAGGAGTTTTTGGGGGAAAAGCAAGAAAATGTACGATTTACGATGTCGGATGTATGATGTAAGGCAGACTCCCTACATCTTGCATAAGAAAAATCCCCTCGCATAACCGGGGGGATCCAAAATCGTACATCGTACATCTAACATCATACATTAATTCAGCTTCTCCACCTGCATATAATTCAACTCCACAGGTGTTGAACGCCCAAATATCTTCACAGTTACTTTCAGTTTCTTTTTCTCATCGTTCACATCTTCTATCACACCGTTAAAGTCGTTGAACGGCCCTTCAATGATCTTGATGGTTTCACCCACAATAAATGGTTCACTCATGGTTACACCCTGGTCGTTCATCTCATCCACTTTACCCAGCATCTTGTTCACTTCTGCTTTACGCAATGAAATGATATTTCCTTTTGATCCTTTTCCATCAGTCAAAAAATGCATGACATTGCTGATGTTGCTGATATGCTGCACCATGTCATCATTCAGTTTGCCATCCAGTACTTCCATCATTACATACCCCGGGAAATAATTTTTCTCACGCATCACTTTTTTACCGTTCTGCACTTTATATACTTTTTCCATCGGCAGAAATACCTGCTTGATCACTTCTGTCCACCCGCTGCGCTGGATGTCTTTATCAAGGTATTCTTTTACTTTACGTTCTTTGCCGCTCACCACGCGCAATACATACCACTTGGTTTCTGCCTGTGGTACAACTGTTTCCTGTGGCTGGGCTATTACTGTTTCTTCCATCTCGATTACTTAAATAATGAATAAACAAATTTCAGCAACTGGTTGCTGCTAAAATCCATGATCCACACCATCCCTGTGATAATAACGGTAGCTACCAATACGATCACTGTGCTCTGCTGCAATTGCAGCCAGCTTGGCCAGGTCACTTTCTCTACCAGTTCAAAATAGCTGTCCCTGAAATACGCTGATATCTTGTTCATTTGTTTTGATTTGCTTTATTAATGTGATAAACGCTTTGTTGATTGAGTAGTTACCCATCATTTCAACCAGCTATTTATTCTGCACGGGCACTAGGATTCGAACCCAGATCGAAGGTTTTGGAGACCTTAATACTAACCGTTGTACGATGCCCGTAGAAAGCTAAAAGCTATCCCGATGGTTCGGGACAGCTTTTAGAATATGTTGCAAACATAGTGAAAATTACCGTTTGCGTAAAGCCTTTATCCGCCCATGCGGACTAATAGCGGCTTATTTTATAACTTCGGTCACCTGGCCTGCACCTACAGTACGGCCACCTTCACGGATCGCGAACTTCAATCCTTTTTCCATGGCGATAGGCTGGATCAACTTAACAGTCAAACCAATGTTATCACCCGGCATTACCATTTCAGTTCCTTCAGGCAGAGAAACTTCACCTGTTACATCCGTAGTACGGAAATAAAACTGAGGACGGTATTTATTAAAGAAAGGAGTATGACGGCCGCCTTCTTCTTTGCTCAATACGTAAACTTCACCTTTGAATTCTGTATGCGGAGTGATAGAACCTGGTTTGCAGATTACCATACCACGACGGATATCTTTCTTTTCAATACCACGTAACAACAAACCTGCGTTGTCACCTGCCTGGCCCTGGTCAAGTAATTTCTTGAACATTTCAACACCAGTTACAGTAGAGGTCAATGGCAATTCCATCAAACCTACTATTTCAACACCTTCACCTACTTTCACGATACCACGTTCGATACGGCCTGTTGCAACTGTACCACGGCCTGTGATAGAGAATACATCTTCCACACTCATCAGGAATGGCTGGTCGATCGGGCGTGCAGGCAATGGAATATAGCTGTCAACAGCATCCATCAACTCATCAATACCCTTTGTCCATTTTTCGTCACCTGCCAATGCGCCTGTTGCAGAACCTTTAATGATAGGAGTATTATCTCCGTCGAAACCGTTCTTAGTCAACAGTTCGCGAATTTCCATTTCTACCAGTTCCAGCAATTCAGGATCGTCAACCAGGTCAACTTTGTTCATGAATACCACCATACGTGGAACACCTACCTGGCGGGCCAGGAGGATATGTTCTCTTGTTTGTGGCATAGGGCCATCGGTTGCAGCTACTACGAGGATAGCTCCATCCATCTGGGCAGCACCAGTGATCATGTTCTTCACATAATCGGCGTGACCCGGACAGTCAACGTGCGCATAATGGCGTGCTGCTGTCTGATATTCTACGTGTGCAGTATTAATAGTGATACCACGCTCTTTTTCTTCCGGCGCACCATCGATCTCATCATACTTTTTAGCCGTTGCAAGACCTTTCTTGGATAAGATGTATGTAATGGCTGCTGTCAGGGTGGTTTTACCATGGTCAACGTGACCAATAGTTCCAACGTTTACGTGAGGTTTTTCCCTCTTGAAGGTCTCTTTAGACATTTTTATCGGTTTTTAGTTGTGTTTGAAAAATTAGTCCGCCTGTGCGGAGGTTATAACTATTTTATTTTTTCAGCGGCAAATCTACGCTATCGCTTTTGTTCTGCCTAAGTATTTTAAAACCAACCCTTGGAGGATTTAGAACCC
>CAISDV010000134.1 GCA_903884185.1 uncultured Chitinophagaceae bacterium
AAAAAAATTCTTAAAAAGTCAATAAAAATGATACTTTCGCAATGTCCAATGGCAGTTCTTCCATATCTCTAGAAGGTTTTCACGTAAATGCTTCGGGGTTTTTGGTTACTGTTGACACCATTGGTTTTATTTATTTTTAATTTTTAAGACATGAACATTTACGTTGGAAATCTCAACTGGAATATGACCAGTGAAGACCTGCAAGAGTTGTTTGCTCCTTATGGTGAAGTAACCTCTGCTAAAATTGTTACCGACAAATTCAACAATAACCGCAGCAAAGGCTTTGGTTTTGTTGAAATGGCTGATGACGAAGCTGCCCGTACTGCTATCAGTGCATTGCACGATACAGACATCCAGGCCCGCAAAATTGTAGTGAACGAATCAACCCCGCGTCCTGAAGGCGAAAGAAGAGAAGGTGGTGGCGGTGGATTCAAGAAACGCAGGTTTGGTGGCGGTGGTGGTGGTGGCCGTAGCGGCGGCGGTGGATATGGTGGCGGTGGCGGCCGTAGTGGCGGCGGTGGCGGTTACAACCGTGATCGTGGCAGCAATGGCAATGGCGGCGGTGGTGGATACAACAGGTATTAATCATTTCAGCTTATCCAAAAAAATTCAATCCTTTTCCGGCCTGCCGGGAAAGGATTTTTTATTTGAGATGATAAATAAGTTTTCTTCATTTCAAATAATTCATCCCTCATCGGCGGAGTAAACATTATTTTTGCGGCGATAATTTTTCATTATGTCAAAAGTGAATATCGGCCTGGTGCAGATGAATTGCACGGCTTCCATAAAAGATAACCTTGCAAAAGCTATTGAAGGCATCCGGAAGGCTGCTGACAAAGGCGCACAGGTCATCTGCCTGCAGGAACTGTTCACTTCACTTTATTTCTGCGATGTGGAGGACCATGATAATTTTAATTTGGCAGAAGCCATCCCCGGCACTTCTACCCATACATTATCACTGATCGCAGCAGAATTGAATGTGGTGATCATTGCTTCACTATTTGAAAAACGTTCACAAGGGCTTTATCATAATACAGTTGCAGTATTGGATGCGGATGGAACGTATCTCGGAAAATACCGTAAGATGCATATACCCGATGACCCGGGTTATTATGAAAAATTTTATTTCACCCCCGGCGATCTTGGCTATAAAATATTTAAAACAAAATATGCGAACCTGGGTGTATTGATCTGCTGGGACCAATGGTACCCCGAAGCAGCCCGCATTACTGCATTGATGGGCGCTGACATTTTGTTTTATCCAACTGCTATTGGCTGGGCGCTTACACAGAATGAAGTAACCAACCAGGAACAATTCAATGCATGGCAAACTATACAGCGGTCACATGCTGTTGCCAATGGCGTTCCTGTTGTATCAGTTAACAGGGTTGGGATTGAAGGTGGAATGAAATTCTGGGGTGGTTCATTCGTAACAAATTCTTTCGGATCTTTTCTTTACCAGGCATCGCATGAAAAGGAAGAAACACAAGTAGTGGAGATCGATCTCGAACGTTCAGAATATTACCGCACACACTGGCCTTTTCTGCGCGACAGGAGGATTGATAGTTATGAT
>CAISDV010000135.1 GCA_903884185.1 uncultured Chitinophagaceae bacterium
AGTTATATTTTGATTTGAAAAAAAATCTGCCCCAAATATTTTGCTTTTATTATTCTCAATAAATAATTCTTTGGAGAGATCTTTTTCAGTGCCCCTATTATATGATTTTGAATTGGAGAGATCTTTTTCAGTGCCCCTATTATATGATTTTGAATTAGCTGGGTTTGAAGAACTAACATTCATTCCTAATTTAGCAACCCTCTCCTTTAGTTTCGATGCTTGCTCGCGACTAAAGCCAGCTTCTATTGCCTTTAATTCCAATTGACTGTCATCCAATCCTTTCAAATTAGCGCGGCTTATTAATAGGCTAATTTGATCATCAGATAAATTATCTATATTGATTTTGGAAAAGTCTGTGCCTTCAATGACTTGCCCAATAGAAGACAGAATGAATAAAAAAGAGACAAAAAAGAGAGTGATTTTGCTATGTCGCATCGAACAAAATTTTTTTTATTAAAAATGTATTCGGATCCTATTTTTGATATGAATCACAAAAATACCTCCAATATACAACATCCATGTCTAGCTAGTTTTATAATTGGAATACTTATGGCTTCGCCCTCCTTAGTCACAGTATATTTGCAATTAAATACAATTTGCAATTAAATACAAGATGACAAGATTTCAAGGACATAAAACTAACAATTCTTTCTCTGAGAAATACGGTTATGAATTTTAAAAAAAACAGTCGCTTCTGAAAATACTATTAACTCTTATTTAACCACAAAATTCTCACTTAAAAGAGTACAAATATACGGCACGGATGCTTTTATAAAAACATTAAATAGATTTTAAATTATATTTCATTTTTTTTGTATTTGACATATAAAAGTGTTCCGCCTAAAAGAGGCAAGCTGTATTATTTTCTATGGTTTCAGGTTACATTTTTCAAGCATCTCAACTATTTTATTTTTTACTAAACCCGGATCAAAATGCCTGCATGCATATACCCGATTAATATTTCCGGCCATTTGTTCCAAGTTACCCTGCGAATTTGAAAAGGAAATTAACTCAGCAACTAATTTATCTGTATTATGTGCAACTATAATATTCCCTTCACATTCAGCCAGCATATCAGTTATGTGAGATGGTGCAGGGCCAATATATATAATTGGCTTTCCAATAAACATTGCTCCATATATTTTGCCTGGATGAGTGAATCCTACCTGACCCTCGCCCAAGATAACGACATGTACGTCGGCTGCTCCCAACGAGAGATGTATTGACTCTATTGGCTGGAAAGGTAACTGAATAATATTTTGAAGCTTATTTTTAAGTTTAAAATCACTAACCTGTTTTTTCTTCACCCCCTCCCCGATAAAGACAAATAAGAACTCAAGATGGTCTTTTAATCCCAAAGCAGCACCAAGGAGCGTATCTAAAGGGTGTACAAAAGAATGATTACCTGAATACATGATAACGATCTTTCCAGTGAATTGATGTGCAATCCTGAATGGGTTTTCCTCATGTTCCCCCTCGTAGACCCTTTCCATGATAGGCCATAGAGGTATTACAGATATCTTACGTGGATGTATTCCCTTTGAAAGAAGATACTGCTTCATGTACTTATCTAAAACAATAATCGAATCTGCTTTCCTGAATATCGAAAGGCCTGCAAGCAGCAATAACTTTGCCAAAATGTTTTTCTCTGAAAGCAGCCCCGATGCTATAGAAAGTTCGGGCTGAAGGTCCATTGCCCAATAAACGAATTTTATCTTTTTGGCTCTTGCTATCTTTCCCGAAATAAACGATGTAAAAGGCGGGGATGTCATGCCTATTACGATATCATAACCTTTTTTTCGCATAAAAAGCAACTTCCAGAGAAGAAGAAGATCAAATGATATAATATCGGTAGCCCGACCCATTATGGTTGATTTGCCAAATGCGGTATTACGCAACCTGGAAACCCGGACACCATTGATGGTTTCTTTTCTCAGATACCTCTCATGCATATTCTCATAAGCATGCCCGCTTGTAATTACATGCACCTGGTGCCCTTTTCCGGTTAAAGTAGCGGACAGATCATACAAATGTTGCCCTAAAGCAACTGTATCAGGATAATAAAATTGTGTAATGATCAGGAAACGCATAATCCATGTAAGCCTTGTCAAAGCCCAAATTACAGGCAAATATAAACCCCCGGGGCATATTTTTTTACTCAATATACTTCTGCTCAGGCCTTTCTTTCATAGTCAATGAAAACACATATACCGCTATAAAGGGCCCCGGAGTAATAAAAAAATAGAATAAACCCGCAGCTCCTTTTTTTATTAGTTTGAAATGCACGCCAGGTATGCAAAGACTAATGACACCAAATAAGAGCAGCAGTGAAATAAGCACAAAATATATCAGCAGCCATATTTTTTTCACCCATCTTTTTTGATATCCTCCCAAACCCCAAAACCCTATAATCGTGATGATCGCCAAACAAAGAAAATGACAAGGGTAAGTATATATTTTCTGCATATTCCTACTATCAGTATTCTCATAGATATAACTGTATCCCAGCCAGGTAATTATATTAAGAATAACAAATGCGATCCATGGCTTAACTTTATTCATCTGAAGTATTTATACTGCCACGCGAATAAAAAATCCATACCCCAAAAATCAGTCCATAAATAACCACTTTAAAAACATAATGGTGTGCAAGACCTGTTAATGTATAATGATGGAAGTTCATCCATGCCAATCCCGCACAACGCAGGATATTGCAAATTCCGATCATTGCTATACCTAAGATTGTATAAGCCGTCATTTTTCCAATAGCAGCAGGAATACAGAACAAAAAGCCTGCATACAGCGCTATTAACTCAAGCCCGTTACACCCGTCAGCGATCACAATTATTTTTTGATGCCCCATCATCACATAATCATAGCAAAAAAATTGTTTGTCCGAATCCAGCTCACAGGTTTCTCCCACCATGAAATTCATGTCCGGATAAATTTTTGAGAGTATTTGTTCCGTTCCGGCAGAAATAAGATGTGTTAATTGTTTATCCGGGAACCTTGATGGATACAAAAAAAATCCATACAACAACTTCCATATAACAAAAATCAATAATGCCCTTTTCAAAAACCGTTTTACTTCCCTGGGAATTTCCTTATACGTTTCCTTAAACTCTTTCACAATATTCATACAGTAAAATTTACATGTTTTGAATATTGAGGAGTATGGGCAAAGAGAAAAAAAAATGATTCTATAATCATCATTTCTTAATACAAATACTGAAGGGAAATACTTTGAGGGGGTTAATTCAGAGAGATAAGCAAATTTAAGACTTATCCAGCAAAACTGTTGCATATGCCACCAGGCCTTCTTCCCTTCCTACAAAACCCAATGTTTCTGTAGTAGTGGCTTTAATGGAAACATCTTTAAAGTTGATACCTAATATTCCTGCAATTGTTTCCTGCATTTGAGGAACATAGGATTTTATCTTTGGCAATTGAAGGCAAACAGTAGAATCAATATTGATCACTTTATAACCTTCGGCCCGGATTAGTGCAAATGTTTTTGCCAGCAATATTTTACTATCAATATTTTTGTACTCAGGTGAGGTGTCGGGAAAATGTGAGCCGATATCGCCAAGACTCAAAGCACCAAGAAGTGCGTCGCAGACCGCATGCAACAGAACATCCGCATCACTATGGCCTAAAGCTCCTTTATGGTGAGGGAGTTTTACACCCCCTATCCATAATTCCCTTCCTTCAACCAGTTGATGAAAATCAACTCCTGATCCTATTCGCATAGCAGTATTAATTAGATGGGTCAAGATAGAACAGTAACCCAAAACGTAAAGTTTTTGACAAAGGATTCCTGGTAACCCCATTACCAGAAGGTACGAGGTAAGAAAAATTCAACCCTATATTACTGTATTTGAGGCCAATACCTACTGAAAAATACTGGCGGTTGCCTTGCGTTTTATCCTCATAAAAATATCCCGTTCTCAAAAAGAAAAGATCACTATAAGAGTACTCAACACCCAACGAAGCCTGAAAACTTTTCAAAAGATCAGTACTGCCGCCAAAAGATTTGAACCAGCTTGAAATAACGCTACTGTTCCTATAATCTGCAAGTGCAGCAGAATCAGTAGAAAAATTATTGGTTGCTACAGGCGGTGCCGGTACCAATAGTTTATTGACATCGAGCCCAAAAGTCATTTTATTACTTTCATCGAAAATCTTTGTGTATGCCACACCCAAACCCATATTGGCAGGTATATAATCCTTGTTCTGTGCATCATTGGTATAACCGATCTTTGAACCAAGGTTTGACAAAGTAATTCCCCAGTTAAGCCCCTGCTTTGTTCCTGATTCAGTACCATCATGAAATAAGGTAATATCACCTGCTACGGCATTCCCGGCTTTATAACTTACTCCATTTACAGATCCGTTGGCAAGACTTGAGTTAATATACCTCAATGCAAGTCCTAATCCCAGGTTAGGCGATAGCTTCAATGAATACCCAAAATCTATGCAAAATTCTTTAGGCCGAAAGCTGTTTAAAGGATTCCCTGCAAAGTCTGTGAACTGTATACTTCCCAGGCTGAAATAGCGCATGGAAGCTGAAATTGCCTGGTCATCCCCTATTTTATGGTATCCTGCCAGGCTGGCAAGAAATACGTCACCCACGCCAAGATCCTGTAACCACGGCGTGTAGGTCAATCCAATGGCATTGGTCTTTTTGGCAAATGGGGTTTTAGCGCGGTTCCAGAAAGCTGCATTGGCATCCGGAGACATGGCAATACCCACATCACCCATACCCCCGGAACGGGCATCGGGCGAGATCCTCAAAAAAGGAACTGCAGTAGTTACCACATTTACAGCGCCTGATTGTGCTGTTGCACCCGCTGCAAAGAAAAATATAGCTGTACACAGAGCAATGAAATATCCCGTGGCTTTTCTTCTCATGGAATAAAATTAAAATAAATAATTAGATGAACACACTTAAAAAAAGTAATTAAACTGCCTTTTTGGAGTAGAGATCAAATCATTCAATTTGTTTAGAAGAGAAGCAATTTTTGTGTAGCCTGTGCCATCCCATTTCTTGATGATACAATAATACGATAAATATAAATACCCCTTGATAGTTTTTCGCCATAGATGCTCTTTCCATCCCAGGTGATCTCATTGCTCCGGTTTCCTGCATCATTGACCGCTTTCCTTAACCGATAAACCAACTGGCCGCTGCTGCTCAAAATATCGAGAGAAATATCCATGTCAATCCCCGGCTGGTTATGCTCAAAAGAGAACGTTGTTTTTGTGGTCATTGGGTTGGGATAATTAAACAGGTTGCCGATCTGTATCTTCTGCTTTTTCACTACCCTGAACCGGATAGTGGCTTCGCTTGAATTATCTGCCACATCCCAGGCTTTCACCTTAATGGTATGCAAACCTTCAGTCATTACCGGTAATTGGTAACGGACCAGCCCCCTCTGATAACTATCCAGTAATGCTTCATAATAACTGTTCAGGACGATCACATTTTTGTCGTTCCCATCAATGATACAAGTTATATCGTGTCCGATGCCTGCACCTGATGTGTTGATCCCGGAAGAATCAAACAGGTCTGCGAGCAGAACTGGTGTTTCGTTTGTCAATCCACCATCAATAAAGCTCTCGTCATTCATGAAAAGTTTAATAACAGGGCCAGACTTGTCAGTTAAAACAGCATTCCCCGCACCTCCCACAGAAAAGGCTGTAGAAACGCCATTCGCATCATGTACCCCATCATCTGCATACAAACTCAACCTTCCTTTTCCCGGCTGATAATGAATGTCTTTGGGAACGATAAAAGTGAAATTGAATAATCCATTTTTCACTGTTGCTTTTCCTTTGTATAAAATATTTGTTTGCTCTGTGAAAATAGTGACCGGACTTGCGGGGTCATTCCCTAAAGTACTTACCTGTTGCGGCTGATCAAAAACTGTTGGGTAAAGTGTACCATTAAAGCTATTGAGAAAATTCCCGCTGACATCAATGACCCTTCCGGCAAAAACATATGTGTTTAATGCAGTAAGTGTATCCTTTCCTGCCACTGCATGGTTATTGATCGAGGTGAGCTGAAGACGCAAAGCGGGAAAAGCCAAACGCATGGCAGGATCGCCCAATAATGCAAATTTTCTATTATTGACTACGTCTGTATATGTCTGGTAAGTATAATTTTTTGCCTGCTTCACTGCTTCTCCCAAGGTGAGATAATTGCCATTTGCTCCCGGCTGCAAAGCGATCTTTAAATAATTGTCGTTCATGATGCGGTTACTGAAAGCATACACATCCCTGGTGGTTGTCATGAGTGCAATAGCTCCTGTAGAATCTCCATATAAAAGGCTGCCGCCAATAGAATTTTTTGTTGGATCATCATACGGTGCAAAATCGCATGTGGCTGTTATAAACAAAGGAAGTTTATCGGGATTATTAAATTGATTTAATTCAGTTTGCCCAAGAACCGCTTCATCCGCCAGCCGCTGGTATCCGCCATGCCCGTTATAATTAAAAAATAATACCCCATTGGATATTCCATTAACAATAGCTGCATTTACCGCCGGGTACCTGCCACCGCCACTACCACTCACGAGTGGATAAGCATCCAGGTATATTTTTGACTGATTGTACAGGGAGTTTGTTGTACCCGCATCGCCTGATACTGCTTCTGCATCATTCAAATGAATATCATTGTCCTTATCATCTGCCACAAATATTGTTTGATTGCGCCAGGAACCAAGCCCGGATGCAGAATTATACCTGATGATCTTATCAACGATGGTTGTTGCTTCATCAAGGCTTCTTGCCGGAAGCCTTCCAATCCCGATAGCTAACAGGCCTGGCGGCGATATTGTGTTCACATCATCGGAATCTTTTATCAGCCCAAAAAAATCATCCGAAGTATATGTGCTGAGTGGATCTAAAGAATTGATGCTTTCATAACAAGGCACCAGGTTGCTATTATTATTGATCCTGTTTTTATAGTCGAAAGAAGATGCACCAAAAAGCAATAAATATTTGGGGCGCTTTGTAGTATCTGTGCCCGCCTTATCATAATACATTTTTACAAAATCTCGAATAGCAGTGGGATCGGGCACGCCACTTCCAAATTCATTGAATATCTGGTCGGTTGTTGCCACTATTGTTGTAAGGCCATCATGCTGTGTATGAAATGTGGCAAGGCGATTGGCTTGTGCCAGCAAAGATGAATGAGTGATGATGATACCATCCACAACAGATGAGTTATGCAGGTTTTGATTGCTGACCTTTCCCAATGAAACAGGAGAAAGAAAATTTGCATTATTGAAAACCGCATACTCCCTCAATCTTGAAGCATCATTTACAAAACCTGTTTGGGAGGAGGCAAACTGAGTGGCCATTTTCTGCGGTTGTAACGGATCGGTTATTTCCCAAACTTCTGTTGCGGATGTGGTGGTGCCTACTGTAAATTGAGCAACTGCGGTGTTGGCAACGGAGGACCAATCGCGGAAGAAAACCTGGTCTTTGCCATTCATAGCAAGGGCTCGCCTGCCCTGTAACTCAAACCAGTTAAGCCATCCCTGTGCACCGGATACAGATGAATTAAAATTAAATGCAACTGTAATTGCCGGTTGCGTGGCCAGGGAATTATTTTGTTGTGATATTTCATTTGCAACAGGGTCTAAGAAATAGCCTGTGATGGCAGGTATACTTATATTTTGAATTTGCTGCCCGTTTACATTCACAGTAAAATTTCCAGGAGCTCCAATGCTTGCAGCAGCAAGGCTTGATGAGATCGTAAGTGGTTGTGTAGTTATCAAACCGCTGAAATCCACATTAAAAGAATGGCTTAAAGAATTTCCACTAATGTTACTGAATGTTTCGCCATACCATTGCTTGCCGCTATTCAAAAAGTTAGTGAGATCATTTTCATAAAAGTATCTTTCGTTATAAGCACTGACATTTTGATTAGGCGTGAGTGTTATATTTTTTATTGATATTCTTTTCCCTGTTCCACCGATCGTGATAAAATAAAATACAGTATCAGTGTACAGGTTTTTTTGATGGATAAAGCGTTGGTTTAAACTGTCCTTCAACCAGCGGTTTGGCCCCGGTGCATAAAACAATAAATAGTCGCTGCCATTAAAAATCCCATCCCCTCCATCAAACATTTCGACAGGATTTTCAAAGAGATCATCCTGCCTTGGCTTTACATTGTTTTCATCCAACATAGCGCCGCCGTTCCCAAATAAACGAATAGAAGAAGAAGACATGCCGGATGTATTGATGCCAAGAGAATTCAGGAATGGCAAATCAATTTTATATACTCCTTCCCGGCTAATCCCAATTTTGAACCAGTTACCGGTTGACAGCACAGAGTTGGTAGCATAGTTTCGCTGCGCTTCTGCATTACCAGCAAGAGCTATGAAAAAGACGATCATCAGGATTCTATTCCTTGTACGCAACTGAGAGTCTGAATTTCATCAAAAGTAAGGCATACTTGCCAGTAGGCCGGAACTGGGAAGGCAGCAAATATGAGGAGATGGGTATCTGAAGAACGGGCTGGATACAGCGGCTAATATTAAGATTTTTCTAACACTAAGTTTGGACATGGATAAAATGGTTTTTATATAAAAACTGCTATATTCGCATAGCACAAAAAATTCTACACTTAATTTTTACTGTTTACGAACCTTAAATTACAACTATGCAAGTGCTAACAGGTGTAAGAAATTGTGTTTTATTTTTAGCCGTAACCGGCGCAATGTCATCCTGCAAGATCTTCAAAAAGAAACAAGAGCAATCTGCCGTAACGGGCTGGAACTACAATGACAAGACCCAGGGGGGATTTTATGTAGCGAAGCCAAAGGACATTAAAACTGCGCCAGGGCTTGTATTTGTACAGGGAGGTACTTTTACTATGGGCCAGACGCAGGAAGACGTAATGGCTGACTGGAATAATATCCAAAAGAAAATTACCGTTTCCTCTTTCTTTATTGACAGGTCTGAAGTGGCAAACGTACACTATCGCGAATACCTTAACTGGGTAGAGAATGTTTTCAGCGATCCTCAATATGAAGCTGTAGTGGAAGGTGTGAAACCGGATACGCTTGTTTGGAGAAGTGAACTGGCATACAATGAACCTATTGTAGAATATTATTTCAGGCATCCAGCCTATAATTATTACCCTGTTGTAGGTGTTAACTGGAAACAGGCCAATGATTTTTGCGTATGGCGTACAGATAGGGTTAATGAACTTGAACTGCAGAAAAAGGGGTTCATTAATCCAAATAATATCAAGACAGAAATGAATGGTGGAGGCCAGGAAAATTTCAATACAAAAGCTTACCTGATGGGCGAATACCAGGTTCAGCCAGGTAAACTCGCGACTTCAAAAAATAATCCTTTAAAAGATGCCCAGGGAAGGCCGCGGACAGCTGTTAAGTTTGAAGACGGTATTGTTTATGGCGATTATCGCCTGCCATTAGAGTCTGAGTGGGAATATGCTGCTTATGGCGCTATCATACAAAACCCGCAAAGAAAACAAAGCTCTAAAAAAAGAGGTGAAGAACTGGTTGCCAACAAGCAGATATATTCATGGCCTAATGATGGGTTCGATAATCTCCGTTCTACAAAGCCCGGCGCTTACCAGGGAGCTTTCCTTGCTAATTTCAAACGCGGCAATGGTGATTACATGGGTGTTGCAGGCGGCCTAAATGATAATGCAGCTATACCCGGCCAGGTAGTTTCATTTCAGCCAAATGGATTTGGATTGTATAATATGGGTGGAAACGTAAGTGAATGGGTTGCGGATACTTATAGACCGTTGACAAATATGGAGGAGGACGACCTGAACCCTTTCAGGGGTAACGTTTTCAAAAAAGTAGATCTAAGCAAAGGACAAGGCAATCTGCGTGACAGCCTTGGCCGAATCAAAATGATACCTGAATCTGATTCTGCCTTGAGAAATCGTCGCAATTACCAGCACTTTTATGCCCTGAACTATATGGATGGTGATTCTTTGAGTGCTAATAGTTATGGTTATGGTATCACTACTTTGATATCAGATAAGTCAAAAGTCGTAAAAGGTGGTAGTTGGAATGATATGGCCTATTGGTTAAGTCCTGGCACAAGGCGCTTTTTGGAAGAAGATCAAAGCAGCCGTACCATTGGTTTCCGTTGTGCGATGACGCATTATGGCGCACCGGAAGGGCTTTCCAGTAAAGCACAGGCGGGTAATTTCTTCCCTCCGCGCAGAGCAAAAAAATAAACGTAAGGTAAATACAGCGTCCCGTTTGCAGCGGGAAAAAGTCACTCCTTTCATGGGGTGACTTTCTTTTTGGAGCTATAAAATATATAAGGCCAATTGCACTGCGCTTTCCTGTAAGATAAAATCATTCTATTTTTGATACTTAAAGATCATCAGTGAACATAGATCAGCTTTATAGTATTTATAAGGACAACCCTTCGGTGCAAACTGATACCAGGAAGTTACAAAGGGGTGATCTCTTCTTTGCGTTAAAGGGCCCGAGTTTTAATGGCAACCAGTTTGCATTAAAGGCACTGGAAATAGGCGCAGCCTGGAGTGTGATCGATGAGGATATTCCCTCAACTGATAAAAGATTGATCCGTGTCGCAGACGCATTGGCCACTTTACAGGAGTTAGCAAAGTATCATAGGTCACAGTTCAGTAACAGGAAAATTCCTTTTATTGCTATTACAGGCAGCAATGGCAAAACAACCACCAAGGAATTGGTAAGTGCTGTCCTTTCATCACATTATAAAACTTACACAACAAAAGGCAATCTCAATAATCATATTGGAATACCACTGACTTTATTAAGTGTGCGGGAAGATGCTGAGATGGCAGTGATAGAAATGGGTGCCAATCATTTGGGTGAGATCAAAGATTATTGCAGTTACACCCTGCCTACTCATGGCGTGATCACGAATTGTGGTAAAGCACATCTGGAAGGGTTTGGAAGTATGGAAGGGGTTAGAAAAGGGAAGGGTGAATTATTCGATTTTTTACGTGCGAATAATGGTACAGCATTTATTAATACTGATGAAAAATATTTCGAGGATATGAGTAAGAACATTGCTCATGTGATTGGCTATGGAACTGACAAAGGCGAAGTAACAGGCGTTGTAAAGACAAGTGATCCTTTTTTAGAACTCAGAATGAAAAGTGGTATGGGACTGTCTTTGATCCAGACACATTTAGTTGGACAGTACAATTTGCCTAACGTGTTGTGTGCCCTGGCATTTGGAAAATATTTTAATGTACCGGAAGAAAAGATAAAAAAAGCCATCGAAGATTATTTTCCCTCGAACAGTCGGTCTCAACTGATCGAAAAAGACGGGAACCAGGTGATCATGGATGCCTATAATGCCAATCCTTCGAGTATGGTAGCTGCGATCGAAAATTTCGGGGATCTTATTGCCGAGAATAAAATAGTTATACTTGGTGCAATGATGGAGTTGGGAGAAAGCAGCATTGCGGAACATGAGGCGTTGATAGCGTTATTACAGAAATATAAATGGAATAAGGTGATTTTGGTGGGAGGTGATTTTGGAAAAATAACACACCCTTATATTTATCTTAAAACTTCTGAAGATGCAAAAAAATGGTTTCAGCAAGCGCATTTGAAAGGTGCACACCTGTTGATCAAAGGATCGAGGAGTATGCAAATGGAAAAGGTGCTGGAGGCATAAAATAATTCACTTTCTTTAATAAATTCACCTCATATGGGAAATCCCGTCAATCAGAAGTAACTTTGCCTGTCATGAACCAGCAACCGTTACCACAGCAAAAACCACTTTATCTATGGAGTGCTTTTACCAATAAATGCCCCCGATGCCGGCAAGGCGAAATATTTCAATCAAAAAATGCGTATCGCTTCAAGGATAACCTGGTGATGTTGGAAAAATGCCCTGTTTGCGGGCAACCTACGGAAATTGAAGTGGGATTCTATTACGGTACTGGGTTCGTTAGTTATGGTTTAACGGTTGCTTTTTCAGTAGCCACTTTTATAGCCTGGTGGGTGTTTCTTGGTATGTCATTTTCTATCAATGATAACAGGATTTTCTATTGGTTGATCATTAATGCAGTTTTAATGCTGGCATTACAGCCCCCTATCATGCGTTTATCCCGGAGCTTATGGCTGAGTTGGTTTGTAAAATATGATCCGGATTGGAGGATACATCCTGTTGAAGAGCCGGAGAGGCTTGTTGATGAACAGAAGAATAATTGGTAACTTCATTGCTATTTCAGACGGAAGCATCCCTTCTTATTGACTTATCGTATTAAATAGTCAATTCTGGGAACCGTGACAGGTTTATATTATTTTTATTCTATAAAGAAATATTATGCTTTTATATTTTGACCCAGGAAGTGGTTCGCTCTTACTTCAAATCATCATAGCTGCCTTTGTTTCTATCCTTAGCTTCTCAAAAAAGATTAAAATTTCTTTACGTGCCTTTTTTAAAACCCTCTTTAAGCAAAAGATCAAAAAAGAGTGATATGGAAAGAATATCCTATCGCGACCCCGATGGCTTTGTGTTTTCCGCAATTAACCAGCTACACTGTGTACAGGATATAGGCAACCTGATCAATCATGCTTTTAAATAGCCCTTTTCTCACCGCTTTACTATTTCAAATAGACTTAACCTGTAACACGTTTTTCGCTATTTTTGCCCCCTTAAAATTGGAGAGTTGTCCGAGTGGTTGAAGGAGCACGCCTGGAAAGTGTGTATACTCGAAAGGGTATCGAGGGTTCGAATCCCTCACTCTCCGCAAAATAAAAATGCCATCCTGTATTCATCGGATGGCATTTTTATTTTGAAGCATTGTCCGTTGTTGCAAAGTTATTTGTAATACAGGTTGACATTAAATCTTCCAACCTGTATATTATTCAGAGCAAGTTTTTCTGAAAGCATTCTTTCTTTTGATTCATCGATCTCTTTGGTAGATATTAAAACAACTGTGGCTTTTGCTTTTTCACAGGCGCTTACGAGTTGCTCTTCGCCGCCATAAATTTTAAACCCGTATAAAAACATATTTTGTTTTGTTTCATCATCATCTATCCATCCAACAGGGCTTAGGCCATATTTCCGGTTTTGTAAAAGTTCTTTAACCAATAAATAGCCGCTATCACCTGCACCGTAGATGATCACTCTTCTTTTAAGTTCACCACTCTTATTAATAAATTCTTTCAGCGACCTGTAAATCTTTAAGGTTATGCCGAAAGCCTGTTGAAAAATTATCTAGTACGCGAACTTTTTTTGCCCCGTATTTGAGCAGGTATTCAACCAGGTTGGATCCAATGAACCCCGCGCCTCCTGTGACAAGGAAGGTATATTGAGAGAGGTCAACTGTATGGTATTGTGTTTCGTACATATTATAGCCTGGCATCCACCAGTGGAGATCGCAACAATCCTTTTACATCAAATAATACTCCTGGCTTATTTAGCATTTTTCCATAATCGAGATCGAGGAATTCTTTATGCCCAACTGCAAGTATGACAGCATCGAATTTTTTTAATAATGGGAATTCATTACATTTTTTTAAGCCATATTCTTTCTGAACCTCAATTTCATCAGCCCAGGGATCATAAACTGTAATTTTAGCTTTATGCGATTTTAACTCATTGATAATATCTACGACTTTTGTATTACGCACATCAGTACAATTTTCTTTAAAAGTAATACCTAATACTAATATTTCGGCATTATGAACCGGGATGTCTTTATCAGACATAAGCTTTATAACCTGTCCTGCTACATGACTGCCCATACTGTCATTAAGTCTCCTGCCTGCTAAAATAATTTCTGGGTGATACCCAACAGACTGCGCCTTTTTTGCAAGGTAATATGGGTCAATGCCTATACAATGCCCCCCTACCAATCCTGGTTTAAAAGAAAGGAAATTCCATTTTGTGCTCGCCGCTTCCAGCACGTCACGCGTATCTATGTTCAAAAGGTTAAATATTTTTGACAATTCATTCACGAAGGCAATATTAATATCCCGTTGTACATTCTCTATAACTTTTGCAGCTTCGGCTATTTTGATAGAAGGAGCCAAATGTGTACCTGCAGTAATAATTGAACCATAGAGCTCGTCTATACGCTTTGCAATTTCCGG
Organism: uncultured Chitinophagaceae bacterium; assembly: GCA_903884185.1. Taxonomy (GTDB): domain Bacteria; phylum Bacteroidota; class Bacteroidia; order Chitinophagales; family Chitinophagaceae; genus CAISDV01. Next base: position 14,109 of record CAISDV010000135.1, read on the forward strand.
TGTAGATCCTGATGTAATTTTTTTGATTTTAGCAAGTGTGTGTGCTTTATCTCCGGGATTAATCCTCTCAGGAGAATAACCGCAAAAAAAATCCCGGTTGTACTGTAGCCCAGATTTTTTTTCAAGAACAGGAACACATTCTTCTTCTGTACACCCTGGGTAAACAGTAGATTCGTAAATAATAATATTACCCTTGCTGATTGACAACCCTACAGTTTCTGTCGCTTTTAATAATGGGGATAGATCAGGGGCATTAAAAGCATCAACAGGAGTAGGAACAGTTACAATATAAATATTGTAGCCTTTTAAAAAATTTGGGTCAGAAGTAAAAGAAAGCCCTTTTTCACTATTTTCGACAGATACATTGGTGCTAACCAATTGCAGGGATGCAAGATCTGCTTCCAGAGTGTGGTCGAGGCCTAATGACAATTCTTTTATCCTTTGCTGATTGATATCGAAGCCAATTACCTTATATTTTTTTGCAAATTCAATGGCAAGGGGCAAGCCTACATACCCAAGGCCAATGATTGCAATCGTACTCTTCTCTACCTGTCCCATCTACTTTGACATTTTTTTATTGCTCAATCTATACCAGCGGCTCATTACCAATAATACCAACATAAAAAAAACACTGATACCGGCATCCCTGATAATACTTTTCCTATTATCGGGTACAATAATTGCCAAAGGGGTTTGTGGTTCATCAATTACTTCGAAAAGAGGAGTTTCTTTCTGAACACTTATTTTAGCTATTTCTAAATTCCTCATTACCTCCGAATATGCAACGCTTAATGCAGCCATTCTTGCCTGGTTAAGTTGTATCCCGGAGCGCTGAATAACTATTGAAGGGTTCATATTATAGGTTCTGTCTGAAACATATGCAGTTGCCTCTATCGTAGTTCCAAGCAGGTTTTTTAAACTATCTGCTTCTTTTGTTAAAAGTTCCAGGTTTTGCCTGGCAACCTTGAGTTTAGTATCAATAAAATAACGAGAAGTCACTTCTACAATATTTTCCACCATATAATATGCCACCCCTTCAGAGGCTGAAGTAGCATCAACTATGTAAAAACTTAATTTTTTGTCTTTCTTAGAAACATTAATAGAGGCAGTTGTTGAATTCACAATTTTGCGAAATAATTTATTTTGTACTGGCGTGAATTTTGCAGTATCATCCGGGAATTTTGGAAACCCTTTTTTGAACATATTCTGCTCTTCCCCAATAAGGTTCAATAGATTTATGTTTTTCCCTTTAACCTCATGCAAAAGCATCTTTGTGATAAGTTTTCTTGATTTAAAGAGTTCCAAAATGTTATCGCCGGCAAAAATGCTTTCATTTCCCATGCCACCCACTTCCAGCCCAAATTGAGAAGCCAGGCCAGAAATACCAGCGCTTTTCGATTCAGTGGCCAATACAAAAGTGAGGCTTGCTGTATAAACTGGTTTTGTATCTTTTATATATATATATCCAATTACTGTACCTGATATTATTGCTAAAAGAAGGTATATCCAATTGCGCAGAAAATATATCACCCAATTTCTTGCGTTGCTAACCCATTGATACAATGAAAACTCTTCCAGCAATTCTAACATATCATTACTTTAATGAATTTAATATAGCTATGATAACACCCGCCATTGAAAGCAGGATACTTGCAGATCCAATAATTTCCGTACCGGTTACTCTTGCCTTTTCCCTCCTTTTCGGAACAACTATCTCAGAGCCAGCGAATACCCCAGGATAAGACCGGAATAAACCAAATAAACCAGGCTTTGTTTTCTCGATTTGGCCATTGGCTTGAATTACATACACCCTCGACCTGCGGGCATTATCAGTCACACCACCCGCCCGGTTCAGGTATTCTTTCAATTTGAAATTTTCCATAAAGCCAACCTTGGTAGGCAAGTATACTTCGCCGCTTATTTTAACAAGCATATCATTTTTAGGCACATCCAGTATATCTCCTTCTTCAAGTACCAAATCTTCTTTTGATCCGGGATTTTGAATCACTTCCTTCATGTTAATACTGATCCTCGTAACAGGATTGATTATATCTTCAATAGCGGAGCTGCTTGTATCGCTTATACTCCTCTGATAGTTCTTAGCTACATCAATTTTTTGAATCCCCAAAACACTACTTGTGTTGTTTTTCCTTATCAATGATATCCCTTCCATGTAGGCTGCCGGCGTTGTACCGCCCGAGCGTTTTAATAGATCGCTTACCCGATCTGTCTTTGACTGAATGGTGTATGGGCCGGGATATAAAACTTCACCTACAACTGATATAGTTTTTTGTATAAAAAATCCAGGCTTTTTCCGAACAGTTATTACATCAAATGGCTTTAATTTAAAATAATCTGCTTTAACAGACAGGTCGCGGTCTCCGCTAATGTCGAATACCTCGGCTATAACATTATCAGAAACAGGACTGAAGTTGTCTTTATTAACTCGTCTTGCTATTTCAATATGATAAGCCGATCCAGCTTCAGTAAAGCCCCCGGCCTGAAATAGAATATCACTGAACTTTAGGCTGTCATTATATTGAAAACTACCTGGTTTACGTACTTCTCCTCCAATACTAACAGATTGCTGATCTTTAAAATCAAAAATGGAAGCAATGTTGATAATGTCCTCATTTTTTAGCAGGATGTCTTTCTCACTCCCATTCAGAATGCCTTTCAGGTTGAAGGCAATTGTTTCTTTAGTTTGATCGTCATTTGTTCTTTGTATTAACCCCCGATCCAGGAAAACATCACCTTTTACTCCATCTGCTTTTCGAATAAGGCTGCCAACCGTTAGCCCAGACGTTAATTCATACTGCCCGGGCCTGTAAACAGCTCCTGAAATACTGACATTATTTTCAAATTTTTCAAGAATAGACCCAACAGTAAACTCATCACCATTCTGTGGATTATATGCATTAAATTCCTGTTTTGGAATATCTTTTATTCTACGCTGCTTGTCGGTAATTTGCTGAACTTTAATACTTGCTGTATAAGCCTTTGCAGTAAATCCCGCTGCAAAACTTATCAATTTCTCCATGTTCTCACCTTCCAGCATTTCATAAATACCTGGCCGTTTTACTTCTCCGCTGATAGTTACCCTCTTTTGGTAGACAGGGATATTGATCAAATCATTTTCATTAAGAAGCACATTGCCTGATTGATCCCCATAAAGAAGAAAATTATAGAGATCGATCTTTTGGTACAATTTATTATTGCGGATCAGTTCTACCTGCCTGTAACTATTAATGTTGTCAGGGCCCCACTGTTATACAGGGCATTAAAGAGAGTGGTAAGCGATGATACAGTATAATTACCCGATTTCACAGCTCCAATAATAGTTATATGAATACTACGGATCTTTCCAAGGGATATGTTTAATTTACTTAACCCTGAAGCAAGTGTTGGATAAGTGCCTGAAGCCATCTTTTTTTTGATCCGTTGTGTAGCATCCTCGATCGTAAGCCCACTAACAGAAACAATACCTAATTGGGGAATCGTAATCGTACCTTCAGGTTGCAACATTAATCTGAAATTGGCTTCCTGGTAACCACTTACTGTTATTATCAATTCATCATCCGTCCCTAACACATAGCCTAAAGGAGTAGCCATTTTTAAGTTAGGCTCAAAAGAGAGAGAAGGGTTATTAAGCAATGAACCAAACACATTTGATTGTTTAACACTGGGCCCTTCTTTAGGTAATTCTTTATGCTCAGGAGCGATCGCCTGCCTGTTGGCACCTGATGCTTTTGGGCCAGTAGTATCCACTACAGCTTGTGTACGGCTCAACCTGTCGCGCAATTTTGCAATTTCAGTTGCCGGCATCCCTTTTGAAGCAGCCATTTGTTCTGCTTGTTGTTGCGTCATACCTGATGCCTTCAACTGCTGCTGTAAGGTTGCAATATCAGCATCGGAGACTTTATCAATATTGATCTTGCTCAAATCTGCCTGCTTAAGAAGGTCCTGTGCACAAAGGCTCACTATCCCGAAGAAGAGAAAAGCCAGGAGCAATAACCAACGTTTTGTAATGTTCATAGAGTTATATATAACAAAATAAAAATGTACAACAAAAATCAACTAAGAAAGGTGATTTTCCTAAATATTTATACCGGTCATAATTCAGGATTTTATTATGGAACCACATCAAAGTGTCATGGCCTTATAATGCTTCGCCGTCCTCAGTCACATTTTTCATTCTGTAACTTAAGCAAGCGGCTTTTATTTAACTGTTCAATTAACTAAGCCTGCGACTCGAATGATACTAAGCTATCTTATTGACCAAAAGCAAATTACACTCATATTACATTTTTAATATGCTCCAATTTGCCCCCCTGCAAAATAAGCTCTTACTGCCATATTTATTCATCCAATTTTATTAAAATCGGATTAGTAAGTTCAATTTTTTCTAACAAAAGGCTCCTGCCCTTACCCAGGCAGCTTTTGGTTATTTCCTGAATCCCCAAAAGGGAGTACGATATCCAGGATGCAGGTCAATTCTCAAATATCTTTTTGGCATTGACAGTTGTAGCTGAAGCTATCTCGTCGACCGGCAAACCCTTTATTTCAGCAATCTTATTAAGGATATATTCCAAATAACTGCTTTCATTTCTTTTCCCCCGGAATGGGACAGGAGTTAAATAAGGAGCATCCGTTTCTAAAACAATATTTTCCAGGCTTATTTCTTTGACCACTTCAGCCAACCCCGAATTTTTATATGTAACTACGCCACCAATACCCAGGTAAAATCCCATTTCAATGATACGCGCTGCCTGGCTTGCATTGCCGCTGAAACAATGAAAGATCCCTCTCAATCCTTTTTCTGCAAATGGCTTTACAGTTTCGATCGTTTCTTCCATCGCGCTTCGTGTGTGGATCACTATCGGCAATTTCTTATTCAATGCCCATCGCATTTGCAATTTGAATGCATCGTACTGTTGATCGGTAAAAGTTTTATCCCAATAAAAATCCAGCCCTATTTCACCAATTGCAACAAATTTTCTTTTGTTCAGCCAATGTTCTACTATATCCAGCTCTTCACGGTAATTTTCCTTTACAGAACAAGGATGCAGCCCGGCCATGGGTATACAAACACCAGGATATTTTTCTTCCAGCAAAAACATTTCTTTGATGACTCCACTATCAATAGCAGGCAAATAAAATTTCTCAACCCCGATTTGTTTTGCGCGCGAGATCACCCCTTCTATATCCTGCCTGAATTCTTCGAGGTACAAATGGCAATGTGTATCTATTAAAATCATACAAAAAATAAAATTATTACTGAGAGATCGATTCAAACCGGTATCCCTTCCCATTAAAATATTCCAATACCCTGGGCAATGCATAACTCATCCTCTCAAATGCTTTTTCGCTATCATGAAAAACAATGATCGATCCCTGCCTTGCATGGTCTGTAACATTTTTTACGCATTTATCCGGATGCAGGCTCGTATCAAAATCACCACTCAAAACATCCCACATAATAATTCTTGAAGGAACGCCTTCTGTACGCATGATCTGTCTTGCCTGTGACCTTGTGATACGGCCATAAGGCGGCCTGAAAAGATCAGATTTAATCAATTCAGATGCCTTTTCTATATCCTCCAAATATGTTTTCTTATTTGTTTTCCAACCATTCAAATGATGATTGGTATGATTGCCGGTTTGATGCCCTTCATCAATGATTCGCTGATAGAGTTCTTTATTTACTGCTACATTTTTCCCAATGCAAAAAAAAGTGGCTTTTGCATTGTACTTTTTAAGTTCATCCAGGACAAATGAAGTAACTGTTTCGTGGGGACCGTCATCAAATGTGAGGTATAATACTTTATCCTCTCCTTTTATCGTCCAGGTAAATGAAGGATATAATTTCTTTAGCCACCAGGGAGTCTTTACCAAATACAGCATCGGTAACAAAGTTAGCTAATTGCCTGTTACTCATCGCTTGTTGCCTTTTGCCGATTATCTTTGCAGTTATGAGCAAGAGAGTGAGACTTCGCTTTGCACCATCACCTACCGGCGGCCTGCACCTGGGCGGCGTAAGGACAGTTCTGTTCAATTACCTGTTTGCAAAACAGCAGGGAGGCGATTTTATTGTACGTATCGAAGACACTGATCAAACCCGGTTTGTAGAAGGCGCCGAAGAATACATTTTTGAAACGCTCAAATGGTGCGGGCTGGAACCTTCCGAAAGCCCTGTTCATGGCGGCCCTTATGGCCCCTATCGTCAAAGTGAAAGAAAAGATATCTATAGAAAATATGCTGATCAACTGGTAAAAAATGAACAAGCATATTATGCCTTTGATACGCCCGAAGAATTAGAATCAAAGCGGAAAGAGATCCCCAACTTTCAATATAACCAGTTGTCGAGAGGGCAAATGAAAAATTCACTTACTCTCAGCAATGAAGAAGTAAACCAATTGATCAGCACAGGGACAAGGCATGTGATCCGCATTAAAGTTCCTGAAAATGAAGAGATCCGTTTTACAGATATGATCCGTGGAGAAGTGATTTTTCATTCTTCACAAGCCGATGATAAAGTATTATTGAAAGCCGATGGAATGCCTACATATCACTTAGCTGTTGTGGTGGACGATTACCTGATGAAGATCACACATGCTTTCCGTGGTGAAGAATGGCTGCCTTCTGCACCTGTACATATTTTATTATGGCGATATCTAGGCTGGGCTGATGAAATGCCTCAATGGGCCCACCTACCTCTAATTCTGAAGCCTGATGGAAACGGGAAACTAAGCAAAAGAGATGGCGACAGGCTTGGTTTTCCGGTATTTGCAATGGACTGGACAGATCCGAAATCAAATGAAAAAGCAAGTGGGTTTAAAGAACGTGGGTTTTTACCAGAAGCATTTGTGAATATGCTGGCTCTTCTTGGATGGAATGATGGCACGGGACAGGAAATTTTTTCTTTGGCTGAATTGACTGAAGAATTTTCCATGGACCGTGTACATAAAGCGGGTGCCCGCTTTGATTATGAGAAAGCAAAATGGTTCAACCATGAATGGATCAAACATTCTACTGCAGAAAAACTGGAACCGGAAGTAAAGAAACTGTTTTTAGCAAAAGGGATTTCGGTTACCGATCAGAAAAAATTTGAGCACATCATAGAATTAGTGAAAGACAGGTGTACTTTACTTGCAGATTTTGTGCAACAGGCCTCTTTCTTTTTTCAATCGCCAGAAACCATTGATATCGCTGCTATCCAGCCTAAATGGGATGATAAGAAAGAACTGTTTTTTGTTGAATTGATAAGGGCATACCAACTAAGCGCATTATGGGAAGCAGGCGACCTTGAAAAAGAATTCAAAGAACTCGCGGCGGCCAATCAGTTAAAACCTGGCGAATTAATGCTACCCCTGCGCGTGATGCTGGTAGGCGGAAAATTTGGCCCGGGGGTATTTGATATTGCTGTCGTAATTGGCAAGGATGAAACTGTTCACCGCATTCAACATTGTTTACAATTGCTCCGTCCATAAGAATCATTTGCATCACTGGAAACTGGTTACTATCTTTCTGCAAACAAATAATTTATGAAAACTGATAACAGGGTTTTATTCTTATACCTGTTTGCTATCCTGAAATTTGCTTTCCCTTTTTTCCTCCAAAATTCCATATACGAACCCCATAGGGATGAGTTCCTGTATTTATCAGAAGGCCATCATATGGCATTGGGGTTCATGGAAGTACCGCCCTTACTTTCAGTATTTGCCTGGTTTACGAATTTGTTTGGCGATAGTATGTTCTGGCTAAAGTTCTGGCCATCCTTTTTTGGTGCGCTTACATATATTTTAATGAGGAAGATCATTCTTTCATTGGGCGGACGAACATTTGCACTCTTCCTTGCTTTTCTGTCATTGATCTTTGGCGCTTACCTGCGTGTACACTTTTTATTTCAACCCAATTTTCTTGAAATATTTTTCTGGACACTGATCGCGTACCATATCATCCGTTATGTTCAAACAGGAAAAAATAAATGGCTTTTGTTTGCAGGAGTAAGTGTTGGATTGGGTATGCTAAGCAAATATTCTGTCGCATTTTTTGTTGTGAGCATTTTAATAGGATTGTCACTGACAAAACAAAGAAAGATTTTCCGCAACCGTTATTTATATTATTCATTACTGATCGCATTCATTCTCTTTCTTCCAAACCTTATCTGGCAATATACCCGGCATTTTCCTGTTGTCTTTCACATGAAAGAATTAGAAAGGACTCAACTGCAATATCTAAGCCCTGTAAGGTTCCTGATAGACCAGCTTATCATGAACTTTCCCTGTGTTTTTATCTGGCTCGCAGGCTTATGGTTTGTAAGTTTCTCGCACAGATCCAGGCCTTACCGTTTCCTCGGCTGGGTTTATGTTGTCGTGATTGGATTGTTGCTGATCGGCAGCGGAAAAAATTATTATGCATTGGGAGTATATCCTGTTTTATTTGCGTTTGGCGCATACCGCCTCGAGCAACTGACCGCAGAACGGTTTGCAGTAGCGAGATACCTCTTTGTTATCATCCCGCTTTCTCTTAGCTATTGGTTGATACCTATTGCCTTACCCATTTTTAAACCTGATAAATTAGCTGCTTTTTATAAAGAGCGCCATGTAGAAAAATTGGGCGTACTGAAATGGGAAGATCAAAAAAATCATCCCCTGCCACAGGATTTTTCAGATATGCTGGGCTGGGAAGAAATGGCAAAAAAAATGGGAGCGGCTTATGCAACTCTCGACAGCAATGAAAAAAAACATACTGTTCTGTTCTGCGATAATTATGGTATTGCCGGCGCAGTAAATTTTTACGGCAAAAAATACGGGCTTCCCGAAGCGTATAGTGATAACGCGAGTTTTTTATACTGGATGCCCGATCATATGCATATTGATAACCTGTTATTGCTGACAGATGATGAATTAGAAATGCAACATCCGTTTATAAAAGATTTTGTTTCGGCAGTGGTTACTGACAGTATCACCAATCCTTATGCAAGAGAAAGAGGCGATCTTATCATCATTTTAAAAGGAGCGAATGAAAGTTTCAATCAAATGTTCAAACAAAAAATAGAGAAAAAGAAAGTCACTGTCCGTGAATTGGAGTGAAGCCAATTCCAATGCTTACTTTTGAAATATTATTATCACCCCATGAAGAATGAAATGAATACTTCTGCACACCATCGTCCGATTCGTGTATTGGTAGCGAAAGTGGGGCTGGACGGGCATGATAGGGGTGCTAAGGTCATTGCAACGGCCCTGCGCAATGCTGGCATGGAGGTGATCTATACAGGCCTTCGCCAAACTCCTGAAATGGTTGTAAATGCTGCATTGCAGGAAGACGTAGATGCCATTGGCATCAGCATTTTAAGCGGTGCACACATGACGGTCTTTCCAAAGATCATTGCACTGATGAAGAAAAAAGATATGAAAGATGTTTTGCTTACAGGTGGCGGTATCATACCTGAAGATGATATGAAAACATTGAATGATTCAGGCGTGGGGAAATTATTCGCTCCCGGCGCAGCCACAACCGAGATCGCTTCTTATATTACCAATTGGGTAAAAGAACACAGGGATTTTTAGATCTCAGGCAACTTCAGCCGTTTCCATTTTGAAATGATCCTGATGGCAACTATCACCACTACACAAATAAACAACCCCGCGTTATGGCCCACTCCCAAATTTTGTGTGCCAATATAAATGATACCACCTGCTAAACAAGCCGTAGCATATAGTTCTCCACGTTTTAAAAGATCAGGAACAGTATTACTGATCATATCGGCTATCAGCCCGCCAAATGTTGCAGAAATAACTCCCATGATAATGGCATACCCGTCATTGATACCATGAGCTATGCTTGTTTCAATACCAGCTGCTGTAAACATTCCAAGTCCAATAGCGTCAGTAAAGAATATGGTCCTTCTAAATTTTGCCATATTGGAGTTGAAAAGAGAAACAATGATTACCGCTCCCACCACCAATCCCAGGGCCAGGTAATCGTTTACCCAGTTCACCGGACGAACCCCGATCAATAAATCTCTTATCGTTCCGCCGCCATAAGCCGTTGCAAATGCCAGTACCGCTGCACCAAATACATCCATCTTGTGTGTGCGTGCTTTTAATGCGCCGGTTATGGCAAAAACAAATATTCCTGTATAGCTAATGATGCCAATAAAGTTCATGGCCGAAAGGTATAAAACTTAGCTTTGATTCGATACCCTCTTGTTATCTTCGCTCATCAAATTGCTCAACGAAATGGCTTACCAGACCTTATTGACCTCTCTCGAAAATGGGATATTTACCATCACTATCAATCGTCCCGATAAATTGAATGCATTGAACCGGGATGTGATGCACGACCTGGATGAAGTAATGAATGAAGTATATAACAATGCAGCCATTCGCTCTGTTATTATTACCGGTGCCGGCCCAAAAAGTTTTGTTGCGGGTGCCGATATCAGTGAGTTTATTGGCTTAAGTGGTGAAGAAGGAAAATTACTTGCAAAAAAAGGGCAGGATATTTTTTTTAAGATCGAGAATGCACCTAAACCTGTTGTGGCTTGTATCAATGGCTTTGCTTTGGGTGGCGGGTGTGAGTTGGCGATGAGTTGCCATTTCAGGATAGCTGCTGAAAATGCAAAATTTGGCCAGCCGGAAGTGAATCTTGGATTGATACCCGGTTATGGAGGCACACAACGTTTAACGCAACTGATCGGCAAAGGCAGGTCATTAGAATTATTGATGAGCGCAGGCATGATAGATGCAAAGACGGCTTTGCAGTATGGCCTTGTAAATTATGTTGTACCGCAGGAAGAATTGCTGGGCAAAGCAATTTCCATTCTCGAGATCATCAATAGCAAAGCGCCTTTAGCAATAGCTGGTTGCATTACTACGGCAAATGCCGTATTTGACGAATCTAACAATGGTTTTGAAGTGGAACGAAATGAGTTTGCCAAATGCTTTGGAACAGAAGATATGAAAGAAGGAACATCTGCTTTTCTTGAAAAAAGGAAAGCGGTTTTCCAGGGAAAATAAAATGATCATTTAAAAATAAAGGATTGTTGAAGATGGAAGAGGATAAAAAATGGTATGCCTTATACACCAAGCCCCGTTGGGAGAAAAAGGTAGATAGAAGTTTACTCTTAAAAGGAGTGGAAAGTTGGTGTCCATTACAGAAAATTGAAAAACAATGGAGTGATAGGAAAAAAATAATTGATGAGCCCCTTTTTAAATCTTATGTATTTGTGCATATTGATGATAAAAAAGAAAAAGTAGCTGTGCTATCAACAAATGGTGTCCTCAATTTTGTTCATTACCTGAAAAAGCCTGCTATCATCAGGGACGAGGAAATAGACCTGATAAAAAGGTACCTGACAATGAAGGACACCACTATTACACTCATCGCAGGCATGTCCATTCCAGAAGAGACAAAAATAAAAGTGAACTCAGGTATTTTTATTGGCAATGAAGGCACTGTAGTTCGCGGTGGAAGAAAAAAAGTGTATGTAAAGCTCGAAAGCCTGGGGCAAATAATGGTTGTAGAATTCCCGGTAGAATTCCTTACACCGGTACAATAATTTCATTCTTATATACCATGCATCAAAAATAATTACTTTATTTATTCCAATGTCTTTACTCCGCGGATCGATTGTGGGGTTGATTGCAACAAGTCTAACACGATCACCTCATTTTTTCCTTTCTTTAAAAAATTGGCCGGGCAAAAAAGGTGTTGCTGCGGGCCTATATTCCAGTACCTGCCCAGGTTATGGCCATTTACCCATATTATTCCTTTCTTGTAATTACTCAGATCAAGGTAGGTGTCGGCTGTTTCATTCAATTCAAATCCGCCTTTAAAAAATATGCCATCATGCATAGGCTTATTCTGGGTTTTCAAAGTGCCAATAAATTTTCCATCCAAAGGGAGAGGGAATATTTCCCAATCCATCAGTGTCATACCATTCAATGTTACCCTATCTGTGATCCCTTTTCTATCTATCATGTATTGCGCAAAATTGATATGCCCCATTCCTTCTACAAGAATTTCAAGCAAAGGGTCTTTCACATCTGATTTTGGCAATGTGATTGTCCATTTGCCACCATCTCTAAAAATTGTATCAACTAATTTTCCATTTAATAAAACCAATGCAAAATCATGCGGCTCAGTGATAGTGAGCTTGCCGCTTTTATGACCGATGAGTTTGGTACGATATAAGATCAACCCGTTTGATTGGCCAAACATTTCCATTGGCTTGGGCTGAGGGGATTGAATTAATGGTGGAAGCTGCTCCCATACACTTGTAAATGGCTGCATTTGAAACTCCGCAATATTCATTACAGGGATGGCAGCCGGTGGATCAGGAATTTTATACGAAACATATTTGCCGATAAGATTTCTTATCGCGAAATATTTTGGTGTTGCCTGCCCCTGTTCATTGATGGGTGCATCATAATCATAACTTGTAATATCAGGCTGATATTGTGTTGCGCTAAATGCATTGGCTCCTGCAGAGAATCCGAAATTCGTTCCTCCATGCACCACATAGAGATTGAAAGATCTTTTATGCTCGAGCAAATAGGTCAGTTCTTTTTTTATACTGGTGGTATCTGCCCTTGCCCATTTTTCTTTCCAATGCGTAAGCCAGCCGGGATATGTTTCGGCGCTAAAGGCTGGCACATTTGGATTTCTCTTTTTTGCCTGCGCAAAATCTTCATCACTACTTCCGCTATCTAACCCAATGGCAGCGCCGTCAATATTTCCTGCATCCAGCATAAAGGGTGTTGCTCCGTCTGCGGTATAGAATGGGCCATTGATACCGTTTGACTGCCATAGTTTTCTTAGTGCCAGGAGATAGTTTTTATCATTCCCAAAACTGCCATATTCATTTTCAACCTGTACCATTACAATCGGGCCACCATTGCTGCACATCAATGGTTTCACTTGCGCACTTAATGCAGCAACATAACGTGTAACTGCCGACATATACCGCGGATCCATACAACGCAATTTGATATCGGGTATTTTTAAAAGATAGGGTGGAATTCCTCCGAGGTCCCATTCAGCGCAAACATAGGGGCCCGGCCTAAGCAATACCCACATGCCTTCTTCTTTGCATATTTTAATAAAAGAAGCAATATTCCTGTTCTCAGTTGTGAAATCAAATATTCCGGGTTTGGATTCATGATAATTCCAGAAGATATAAGCCGCAATGGTGTTACATCCCATTGCTTTTGCCATTTGAATTCGCTGGCGCCAATAGATCGCAGGGATACGCGCGGGGTGCATTTCTCCACTAATCATTTGAAATGGCTTGCCATCTAACAAAAAATCTTCTTTACCTAATGTAAATTGGTGTGATTGTTTTTGAGCGAGGGAAGAAAAAATCAATCCCAAAAAAATAAAAAATAATATGGATTTTTTCATTTTGATTATTTGATAGCTGCTTTTATTTCTTCTGCCACCGGGTGTTCTGCTTTATATGTGTAACCCATCAGTTTGGCCATTGTTTGTGCAAACTGTTTTTGATACAATTGTACTGGCGTTTTCATTTCTCCCGAAGCCGGTGTATTCGGCCCCAGAACTGCGCACCATATCTGGTATGCGTCTTTTACAGATTGTCCATGACTTGTCCATTTTTCCTTTGGATCATCACCGCGCCCATGATCTGTGGCAATAAATAAAGTGGTCTTGTTTTTATACTGCGGATCGGTTTGCACAAACTCCCAGATCTTACTGATCCATTCATCTACCTGGTGTGCCGCATCCAGGTATGATTTGTATTCTCCCCTATGTGCCTATTCATCTGTTTCGCCATAACTGATATATAATACGCGTGGTTTTTTTGTGGCGAGATATTCCATTGCCGCATATTGCGTAAATACATCCAGGCATTCTTCATCGCCAAAGGGGCGGTAAGAATCTTCGAGCATGGAATTGATCAGTTTTTCATTTGAAGAAGGGTTAGCGCCGCCCGATTTATCAAAAGCCGCTACTACCGGAATACCGCTTCGTTGTTCATTTAGTATCCTGTTAAAAGCATCCCACGATGCAAAAGCAGCAACTTTATTTTTTATTACAGGCTGCGCATTAAAGAATTCAAGCAAGGTTGTGTTGGGATTGTTCTTATAATCGTTCGAGTTTACCGCTGTATCTACATACCCGCAAAAGATCTCGCTATACCCAGGATAGGAAAACCAATAATTATTGGCGTTATTGACGAGATTGCCAATGGTTCTGTTACCATACAATTGCCCTTGTTTGGCAACAGTGTTCCATAAAAATGGCATCAGTTTTTTTCTTCTTTCCATTTCATTATCACTCCAGTATTTTTTATAGAGATAAGCGCTATCGCCCTGGTTAAATTTTTTATTGTTAGCGATGGCCGGATCCATCCCTTTAAAAATTTCCTGCCAGCGAAAACCGTCTGTTGTAATGATAATGATGTTCTCTGTTTTTTGTGCAAACAGAACGGAGCTGATCGATACACTAATTAAAAGGAATATTTTTTTCATTTTTGAGCTGAAGTTATTGTTGAATGAAACAATATTGAAGAAGGAACTTCTGTTTTAGTTTCTCCCAATTTATTATAGCTGATCTTCAGGTTATTCTCGCCACCACTATCAAAATATTCTACGCTTATTCTGTGAAATCCTTTCTCCAGCAAGCATTTTCCTTCTTCTTCTACCATACCATGATCTCCGTCATTATTTACGATCAGCTTATCATCAATATACAACACACTGCCATCATCACTTTCCGTATAAAAAGAATAACCGCCTGTTTTTTCTATTTTGATATAGCCATCGAATATCAATCCATATTTATCCTTGCGTTGTTTCACAGAAACAGAAACCTTATCTGAAACTCCTTGCTTGACTGGTTTAAGTTTTGATAATGCAGCTAAGTTTAATTTATCATCTTCGAAATACCTGTATTTTAATCCATTTTGTAATGCCCTCGCTTCCACCGCTTCCATCTTTGGGTAAGAATGGATAGTTACTTCTGCTGGATCACTTGGCAAAAAACCCTGTTTCTTAGCATAAGCTATAATCCTGTTGTGATTACCGTCAATAACATTAACTGAAAATGGCTTCGTATATGTCATAAGGAGAACATATGGATTCAGAATATCGCCATCTTCATAATTAATAACGGCAGATTTATCTTTTGATTCCATACTCACTGTCGCCTGTAATGTTTCCGGATCATAAGCCACATTGATCACAGGTTTTTTTACAAAAGCGCCATAGTTACTGATCTTGATAACATAAGCATTCGCTGAACCTGTTACAGGTGGGCCATATTCGGGTAATTGAATCGTAATATCATTTCCTATATAACGATAGGTCAAGGGATCACCTGTAGTGAGGAGTGTTATATCGCCCGTTGGAGCAATCGGCATATTCTTCAATACAATCCTTTTATTGGAAGGGTATTTTGGAAAGATGGCATACAATGAATTAGTTGTTGCATTATAAGTATAGAATACTTCTTTTGTTGCATAGCCTGGTTCAGGATCAACCGTGAGTTTCATCATTATGTCTTCACCTTTTTTTGCTTTATAATCTTTCTTCCCTTCTGTCCACTGGCAATCACGTTTCCATCTCGTTGTATTGTATATCGCTTCGCCATTTACTTTTAGCCATGCGCCAATTTGCAGCAAACGTTCCTGCATAATAGGCGGGATCTTCCCATGTGAGTCGGGCCCAATATCCAGTAAAAAATTCCCGCCGCGACTTACTTTATCCAGCAAATGATAGATCAATGATTGGGCTGAGTTATAATCCCAGGCATCTTCTTCGCGATTATAACCATAAGAGTAGCCCATACCTCGGCTTTCTTCCCAGGCATGGTCTTCAAAATCAAGCTCCGGCTGGTATTCGGGTGTATAAATTCCTGCATGATGAAAACGCACACCCGATCCCCACCTGTCGTTCACCACAATTTTATCTTTTACCGGACTTTGATTGTAGAGCCATGCTAAGAACTCCTGCGACTTCCATACATCAGGGCTTGCTTCCCAATCACCATCGGTCCATAATACATCGGGTTGGTAAGTATTGATAAGGTCTTTCATTTGCGGCCACGCATGTTGTATGGCATAATTAGCCGGATCTTTTTTCCATAAAGGATTATACCATTCGTATAAAGAATAATACAATCCTGCATGAACAGAAGTTTTGCGTACCGCTTTAAAAAGATCACCTATCAGATCCCTTTTCGGCCCAACATCCATGGCATTCCATGGAAAGCCCCAATCCCTGTTAGATTCCTTACTCGGCCAAAGACAAAACCCATCATGGTGTTTGGAAGTGAGTACAATATATTTTGCACCGGATGCTTCAAATAATTTTGCCCATTCAACAGGATCAAATAATTCTGCTTTGAACTGATCGGCAAAAGAATAATAACTCATGTCGCCATAAGTGCTGTGATGGTAAGCATACGTTTTACTGGATGTGTTACTCAATGCATTCTGGTACCACTCTGCATAAGAACCTTTTTGCACCCATGCAGGAACCGAGTACACACCCCAATGAATAAAGATGCCAAACTTTCCGTCGTTGAACCATTGCGGTACAGGCCGTTTGTCTAAAGATTCCCAAACCGGTTGATAGGTTTGCGCGGACAGGTAAATTGTTGTAAGCGCCAGTAAAAGGCATAGCCCTGTTTTTCTCATATGGGGTAAGTTATTCCCGAAATTAGCGAAATACATGATGCATCTTTTTCATCATTCAATATTTGTTAGGGCGTACCTTTGCAGTGCCGGATAAACCCTTTAAAATCACAAGTATGGAATACAGGATCGAGAAAGATACCATGGGTGAAGTAAAAGTGCCCGCACATGTTTACTGGGGCGCTCAAACCGAGAGGAGCGTTGAGAATTTCAAGATCGCCAGGGATATCAACAAGATGCCAAAAGAGATCATCAGGGCATTTGCTTTTCTGAAAAAAGCGGCGGCACTGGCCAACACAGAATCGGGTGTATTGTCACAGGAAAAGTGCGATATCATTGGTACTGTTTGCGATGAAATACTGGAAGGAAAATTAGACGACCAGTTTCCGCTGGTAGTATGGCAAACAGGCAGTGGTACACAAAGCAATATGAATGTAAATGAAGTGATTGCCTATCGCGCTCATGTGATCAAAGGCGGATCGCTGACTGATAAAGAAAAATCCATCCACCCTAATGATGATGTAAACAAGTCACAATCATCTAACGATACATTCCCCACGGCCATGCATATTGCGGCTTACAGTATGCTGATGGAAACAACTATTCCGGGAATACAGAAACTGAGAGATACACTTGCTGTCAAAAGCAAAGAGTATATGAGGGTGGTAAAGATCGGCCGCACGCATTTTATGGATGCAACACCACTGACTGTTGGACAGGAGTTCAGTGGCTATGTTTCTCAGTTAGATCACGGATTAAAAGCTATTAAAAATTCACTGGCGCATTTAAGCGAACTGGCATTAGGTGGTACTGCTGTTGGTACGGGCATCAACACTCCAAAGGGTTATGATGTTTTGGTAGCTAAAAAAATTGCACAGTTAACCGGGCTTCCATTTATCACTGCAGAAAATAAATTTGAAGCACTTGCTGCACATGATGCAATAGTGGAAGCACATGGCGCATTAAAAACAGTTGCGGTAAGCCTGATGAAGATCGCGAATGATATCCGCATGTTGTCATCCGGCCCACGTTCGGGTATTGGTGAAATTTTTATTCCGGATAATGAACCGGGTTCTTCTATCATGCCGGGTAAAGTAAATCCTACGCAGTGTGAAGCGTTGACCATGATTGCCGCGCAGGTAATGGGCAATGATGTGGCCATCAATATTGGTGGCGCTACGGGCCATTTTGAACTGAATGTTTTTAAACCGGTGATGATCTATAATTTTCTGCATAGCGCCCGCCTGATCGGTGATGGTTGCGTGAGTTTTAATGATAAATGCGCCACCGGCATAAAACCCATCGAAGCAAATATTAAAAATCATTTGAATAATTCATTGATGCTGGTAACGGCATTAAATCCTAAGATCGGGTATTATAAAGCTGCCGAGATCGCCCAAAAAGCCCATAAGGAAGGCACCACTTTGAAGGAAATGGCCGTAAAACTGGGGTACCTGACTGCCGAGGAATTTGATGCCTGGGTTGATCCGGCCCAAATGGTGGGCGACCTGAAATAGAAGGGCTAAAAGACATTAAAATTTTAACGGTAAGGCAGCATTCCCTCTATAAAACTTATCTTAGAATGTAATAACTTACACCCACATAGGCATTCTTATGAAAAAATCAGTCAATATTATCCTGTTTCTTGCCGTTGTTTTCTCTGTTTTTATGGCCTGCCAGAAGGAATATAGTTATGAAACAGGCAACGGGCTGGGTGGTACTGCCGGTGGTAGCCTGCAGGATTCTCTGGGAAATTGCCAGGGTGGAGTGATTTATGGCAACTATAAAGTGGATACATTACTGACCGACAGCAATTATGTTAAGGTAAAAGCTACTATTTCATCTCCCGGAAAATATAAAGTTTATACAGATACAGTGAATGGTTGCTGGTTCATGGATTCGGCTTATATCATTAGCACAGGTACGCAAACCTTCAAGATGAAGGGATTTGGCAAGCCTATTTTACCACTCGCATCTACTTTTACCGTACATTTTAATAATTCTATCTGCCAGTTCACGATCAATATGGCAGCTGCACCTACCAGCAGTGATTATTTCCCCACAACAGTTGGAAGTAACTGGACCTATTACGACAATTTTGCCGTTGCACTTGATACTGTGGTTTCAACAAACTATAACGCAACCGTTACGGGCTCCAGCAATATTTACAGGCTGTTTGCAGATTCATTCGGGGATACTTCTTTATATCGAAAAGATGGAGTGGGTAATTATTACCAGTATGCACAAATAGTAGATAGCTCTAACCCTATCGAATATATTTTCCTGAAAGACAATGTGGCTAAAAATACAGGATGGGATTCTCCTGAAACCCCTGCTTATTTGAATGGTATTCTTACTACTGCAAAATATCATTTCACCATTACTGCAAAAGACACATCTCGGTTTGTTAGTGGTTATCCAACGAAAATTGATAGTGTTATTATAGTGCGAGAAGATATTATGTACAAAATAAATGGCACTTACCAGACTGGCAGCGTACCAGGGTATGCATCATATGCCAAAAAGATCGGCTGGATAGACTATGAGTATCCAACATATACTCCGCCGTATAGTTTTACCATCCGCAGATGGCAGGTATTTTAGCCCTCAATAAATATTTTACGATATCTGTGTCTTATCATCAACAATTGAATTGGTCTCAACAGTTGAATGTTGTTCCTTTGGTTCTTTCTTAAAGAACCTGTTCTGAAAGATGAGTAGTGTGATCACTCCCACAGAAATAGAAGCATCGGCTATATTAAATACCGGTTCAAAGAATGTAAATTCCTGCCCGCCTTTAAAGGGCACCCACGATGGATAATGTGCATGTTCAATGATAGGGAAGTACAGCATATCTACCACCTTACCGTGCAAAAAACTGGTATAACCATGTCCGAACTGAACCAGTTTGGCAATATTCTGATTTGGTGAGTAGGCAATTTCACTGCTGTCAAAGATCAATCCATAAAACATACTGTCAAGCAGGTTTCCCAACGCCCCCGCATAAATCAATGCAGCACATATAATAAATCCTTTGTGGTATTTTTTCCGGATAAAATCCCTCAGCAAAAAACTTCCCCATATCACTGCCACCAGGCGGAACAACGTAAGTGCGATCTTACCAAAAGCACCACCAAATTTCCAACCCCAGGCCATTCCTTCGTTCTCAACAAAATGTAATTTGAACCAGTTTCCCATCACACGATGTTCTTCCCCGGGAGTATAGCTTAGTTTGATATAAAACTTCAATGCCTGGTCTGCAAAAATGATCAGGAGTATGACTAGAATAACTTGCCTGGGTTTCACTGGTAATTGATTTAGGTGGGCAAAGATAAAAGAATTGAGGAATTTCAATTAGCCTGTTTCATCCGCCAGTTGGCGGGCAAAGGGATTTCAAGAAATAGTAAGATTTGTTTCAAACTCTACTTATTTCAGCCATTTGCCAATTACTGGTAACCCCTTCATTTCTTTCTTTTCTATTAATAAGATGAAGAGTCCGAATCCAAGAGTAAGCACCGTTGCAAGGCTTAAGCTGAATATTTTTCCTTCAACAAGATAGGTGCACCCTTTATGAACAAAGAATATCAGCACCACTATCACCATATAGGCGATCAATTTTTTTGTAGCATAAGGAATATAATATTCTTTTTGTCCCCATACATAACTTGCCACCATCATGCTTCCATAACACGCAAATGTTGCCCAGGCACATGCCATATAACTGAAATAAGGGATGAGGAAATAATTGATCAGGAGCGTAATCGCCGCTCCCATCAAAGTGATCCAGGCACCAGCCATGGTCTTATTTCCCAATTTATACCACACACTTAAACTGTAATAAATACCAATGAACATATTCGCGAGCAACAATATTGGCACTACTTTTAATCCCACCCACATATTGGGATTGCGGATAAATTGTTTCCATATATCCAGGTATAATGCCACCATTAAAAACATCAGGCATAAAGTGATCACGAAAAATTTCATTACCCGTGCATAAACTTTTGGCGCATTTTCTTCAGTAGATTGTTTAAAGAAAAAGGGTTCTGCCCCCATCCGGAATGCCTGTACTGCTAATGTGATAAGAATAGATAATTTATAACACGCCGAATAAATACCAACCTGTGCCTTGGCAGCGTCCACACTATCTACTGGCGCCCACCAACCCAGCATGATCCTGTCGAATGTTTCATTGATCATCCCTGCAAAACCTGCAATGATCAAAGGCAAACCATAGATCATTATTTCTCTCCATAATTTATTGCTGAATTTCCATTCAAAGCTGAAGAATTCTTTTGTAAGGAATAATAATGTGAGCCCCGCTTGTATCAGATTTGCTACCAGTGCATACCCCACTGCCCATTCAGGCCTGAAAAAAGCGCTGCACCAATGATTGGGATTGGCTGCCAGCCATCTTGGGCACAAACTCAAAAAGAAATAAATGCTAATGATATTAATCAGGATGCCACCCACTTTTATCATCGCAAATTTAACCGGCCTGTTGTCTAAACGAAGTTTGGCAAAGGGTATTACCGTGAGTGCATCAAGTGCAATAATTCCAGCTGCAAGAGACAGGTATTCGGGATGTTCTTTGATCTGTAGTAATATGGATAGTGGGTGCTGCAGTGCAACCAGCACAACTGAGAGCATGATAGTGGAAATGATAAGTGAGATACTTGTGGTATCGTGCACCATCTTTTTATCTGTCTTATGTGCAAACCGGAAAAAAGCCGTTTCCATTCCATAAGTGAACACTACATTCATGAAAGGAATGAAAGCGTACACAATACTCATTTCGCCATACTGCGATTCGGTAAATTTAAAAGTGAGGTATGGCGTTAGCAGGTAATTAATGAACCTTGCGGCAATGGAACTAAGCCCATACCACATTGTTTGACCCGCTAATTTTTTTATTCCGCTCAAGTTGAATGAATTATTTGCTAAAGTAACGAATCGTATATCAACCCATTAATGTAAATGAATAAATGATGGAACGATCTCCGCTCCGGGTGGTGAGAATCGTTTGTCTTTCAAAAACGTGGTGTCCGTTAACGTATACAGAAATGCCGTCAACTGCCCGATCTCATAATTGGAAAGTGGCATTTTATTCCTGAGGAGTGAATCTGTTGTTGGGCCTACTACCATTTCTTTTCTGTAGTGCTCAAACACACTTCTCAATGAAAAAAATCTTCCGTCGTGACCATAGGGAAATGTCATTGCCACATTGCGAAGGCTTGGCACTTTGAATTTGAGTGAGTCTTCTTTATTACCTGTGATCTTCATCCGCCCATAATCTTTTAAAATATCATCGATGGGTAAGCCTGTGTTCCTGTAAGACAAGTCAGTGAACAAAGGTTCTGTATGGCAGCTCGTGCATTTCTTTTTAAAAATATCATACCCCAATTGTTCGGGCAGGATAAAACTTGTTTCCCCTCGCATCACCTTATCATATTTGCTGTTGCTGCTAACAAGCATCACAAGAAACTGGCTGAGCGCTTTGCTTAAACGCTGTGTGTTGATGAGTTCATCACCAAAAGCTGATTTGAATAATTTCTTGTACTCTGCATCTGCCTTTAATTTATTGAGAACATTCTCAATTGTTTCGCCCATTTCGTTGGGTGCGGTGATTGGTGCCAACGGCTGCAGGTCGAGATGGTTGATCCCTCCATCCCACATATATTCCTTTTGCCAGGCAAGGTTTGCGAGCCCAGGAGCATTACGGAAGGTGAATGAATTATTATATCCGTGGCTGAGGTTATGGTCATAAGTGGCAAATGCGCCGAATTGCTGGTGGCATGCTGCGCAGGAAAAATTACCATCACGGCTTAATCTTCCATCATAAAATAATTTTCGTCCTAATTCAAAACCTTCTTTTGTTAACGGGTTGTTTTTAAAATCGTATTTCGGTTGGGGCCACCCTTTGGGTATTTCAAATTTTAGAGGAGTGGGCTTGAATGCAATACTCACCCAGGATCCACCTGTAATGATGAAGATGAGTAAAAAAAATATCGTCCTGTACAGTTTCATTATTTGAATTGCCCGATTGAGAACATATCAGAATAGTTGTCTGCTATTTGCATAGCCAGCGCACCGGGCGAATGGCAGATGGGTGTACGTGAGATCAATATCTCGTATTTTGAAAGGAACCATTTGCTGATGTCTGCGTCAATGTTAATAGATGCTGGATTCGCGATGCGGGATACGGGCAACTGCAAAGTGATTTTCCTGGCTGCGTTCTCTCCTTTTTTAAAGCCACCAATATCATAAGTAAAATAATGACCTGGCACTTTAGCGGTATCTGAATAACCTTCCAGTTTTGCAAAAATGTATCCTGTGTTCCATGTCCAGAACATTCCTTTTAATGGGTCAAGGCTACCTGTTTGTACACCGCTAACATTTTTTATACTATCGATACCCACCTGGAATTGAATGGAAGTAATATTTGTGAATGGCGAACTAATATGTATACTTTTAGAAGAAGAATCTGCTTCATCTATCAGCCAGGGAGAGGCAGCAATAGCGGCCGTTTTCCCCCCATCACCTGTCAATACAATATTTGAAATATAATATTTGAATTTGGCGATGATCATTCCCTCTCCAAAATCATTGATATACTTTTCATCCATTAGCTTCAACTCTTTCAAGCCTATCTTATGATTGAAATGAATCGTGAATTTATGTTGCTGTTTTGTATCAAACCCAAACAATACAACCAGCAACAAGCAACCCGTAACCAGCAAGTATGCTTTGTTTTTCATAAATGATCTGCACGGTTTATTTTTCTCCGCAATTCCTTATCAGCCGATCTTTTCTTTTTGCCTTCTATTCTTTTTTCTTTTGATGCTTTGGAAGGCTTGGTGGATATCCTGCTCTTTTTTTTGATCAAAGCCTGTGTAATCAGGTCATTCATCTTTCTGATCACAATTCCTTTATTCCCTAATTGGGTACGGTCCTCCTGCGACTTTACCAATAACCATCCTTCACCGGTGATCCTGTTGGCGAGTTTCTGTGAGATAACCTCTTTTTGTTCATCATTGAATAAAGCGCTTCCCGCAATATTCCATCTCCCTTCCACCATTGTTTCCAGTTTATTCACATTTTGGCCGCCTTTGCCACCGCTACGTGCTGTCCGGAATTCAATCTCCTGTGTAATATCTATCTTCATTGCTGTAAAGTTAACCGGAAAACTGTTAAAGAAATATGAGAGTAGTTATCCAAAGGGTCAGCGAAGCTTCGGTAACAGTGGATTCCAATATTACCGGCAGCATACAAAAGGGTTTGCTGGTATTGGTGGGGATCGAAGATGCAGATACCAATGAAGATATTGAATGGCTTTGCGGCAAGATCATCAACCTGCGGATCTTTGATGATGAAGAAGGAGTGATGAACAAAAGTGTGATGGATGTTGGAGGTGAGATTTTATTGGTGAGCCAGTTCACCCTTCACGCCAGTACCAAAAAAGGAAACAGGCCATCCTATATTAAAGCATCCAAAGGGGATTTTGCTATACCCATGTATGAAAAGATGATCGCTGAACTGGAGAATGTCTCCGGTAAAAAAATTCAGGCAGGCATTTTTGGGGCTGATATGAAAGTACGATTGCTGAATGATGGGCCCGTAACTATTGTGATAGACTCAAAGAATAAGGAATGAAAAAAGAGATGACCATCAGCGAAGCACAAAAAGAAGTGGACGAATGGATAAAGACCGTTGGTGTACGTTATTTTAATGAGCTCACTAATCTTGGCATACTCACAGAAGAAGTGGGTGAACTCAGCCGCTTGCTGGTACGCATATACGGTGAGCAGTCTTTCAAAAAGAGTGACCTGGAAAAAAGCCTGGAGCCCAATGAAATAGAATTGTATAAAAAGGAAGGAAAATTACCCTCAGCTATTCAGAATAAAATGTTATCCGATGAGATGGCAGATGTATTATGGGTGCTACTCTGCCTTGCCAATCAAACAGGCATTAACCTTACTGAAGCGCTGCAAAAGAACCTGGAAAAGAAGCATACACGTGATGCCGACCGGCATAAGAATAATGATAAGCTTCAATGACACTTTCTTAAAGCATCAAATAATTTCTATTCCTGATACCCAATAAAAAACGCCACAAAAATATTGCAGCGTTTTTTATACAAAATTTGAAATGGATTATCTCCAGCGACCTGCTACCCAATAGTGCCCATGCCCTGGTGAATTTTTCCAATACCCTGCTACCCAGGTTCTGCGATGAGCAGGAGGTGCTTCCCAGTGGCCGCCAACATGTACATAACTTCCATTCCGCCATGCCCAGTCTTCACCAATCCATACATGTGCCCTGGAAGGGCGTGCAGGCCTTTCCCCAATTGAAAGGGAAATACTGGGGCGAATCTTTACATAATTCCGTTCCTGCGCATTTGCTGCCTGTGAAAACCCAACCAGCATGGCTGCAGAAACGAAAATTGATACTAAATACTTTTTCATAACAAATGATTTAAACTACTGGTGGCAAGAACTGTTCCACATTTTGAATTTGGGCCTTTTCAAGGGTTTACAGGCCTCAATCCTGCAACATTTCATCAGCATTTGCAGGGTCATCTTTGCCTCCCCCTTATCTTTGCGGCAATATGAGTACGCAACAGGATATCTTCCAATCGATCATTTCTCATGCCAAAGAGTATGGCTTTGTTTTCCCCAGTAGCGAGATCTATGACGGGCTCAGCGCAGTATACGATTACGGCCCCTATGGCAGTGAGTTGAAAAAAAACATCCGCGATCATTGGTGGAAGAGTATGACCCAGATGCACGAGAATATTGTGGGTATTGATGCCGCAATTTTTATGCATCCAACGGTATGGAAGGCCAGTGGCCATGTGGACAATTTCAGCGACCCCATGATTGATAATCGTGATAGCCAGAAACGTTACCGTGTAGATCATTTACTGGAATCCTATGCAGAAAAGTTAGCAGCTGAAGGAAAAGAAGAAGAAAGAGAGGCTTTGTTAAAACAGATGGATCAACTTCTGGTTGCAGAAGATTTTGCAGGATTGAAACAATTGATCGAAAGCAATAAAATAACCTGTGCTGTCAGTGGCACTTCTAACTGGACCGATATTCGCCAATTCAACCTCATGTTCTCAACACAAGTGGGTTCTGTTGCAGAAGAATCTGATACCATTTATCTCCGCCCCGAAACCGCACAAGGCATCTTCGTGAATTTTCTGAATGTGCAAAAGACAGCCAGGTTAAAGGTTCCGTTTGGTATTGCACAAACAGGAAAAGCATTCAGGAACGAGATCGTTGCAAGACAGTTCATTTTCCGCATGCGCGAATTTGAACAAATGGAAATGCAATTCTTTGTGCGCCCGGGCACTCAAATGGAATGGTACCGTTACTGGAAAGAAGCAAGATTGCAATGGCATTTGGGCTTAGGTATATCTCCCGAAAAATATCGCTTTCACGATCACGCAAAATTGGCTCATTACGCAGATGCTGCTGTTGATATTGAATATGAATTTCCTTTTGGTTTTAAAGAGGTAGAAGGTATTCATTCGCGTACCGACTTCGATTTGAAAAGTCATGAAAAATTCAGCAAGAAGAAATTGCAGTATTTTGATAATGATCTGGATGAAAATGGAAAACCCTTTGGCAATTATATTCCTTATGTGGTTGAAACCTCTATCGGGCTCGACAGGATGTTCCTTCTATTATTGAGCAACTCATATGAAGAAGAAACGATCAATAAGGAAGATGGCACTACAGACAGCAGAACGGTGATGCATCTCCCCGTTAAACTGGCACCGATTAAGTTGGCTGTATTTCCTCTCACAAAAAAAGATGGCCTGCCCGAGATCGCTCGCGAGTTGATGAATGAGTGCAAACCTTATTTTAAATGTTTTTATGAGGAGAAGGATGCTATCGGAAAACGTTACAGAAGGCAGGATGCTATTGGTACCCCGTTTTGTATAACAATAGACCACCAGACAAAAGAAGACAATACTGTTACCATTCGTTACCGCGACAGCATGTTACAGGAAAGGATATTACTTGATAAAGTGAAAAGCCTTGTTGAAGAAGCGATCATGTAGTAGCTGACCTTATCCGTAGAGTTCAAGGTGAATGTCTTTCCGGTCGTAACCGAGATTCACAATACGCAGTTTGGCCTCATCTATCATATTTTTCCACCCGCATAAATAAAATTTTGCGGGCTTTTTTTCGTCCTTTAATAAATTTTCATAGACCTGGTGCACATATCCTTTATACATTCCCTCTCCTACTTCAGCTTCTCTTGACATGGCCGGATGATAGAAAAAATTATTTTCGGTTGCAGCCAAAGCCTTTAACTCTTCCCGGTACAGGCAGTCGGTCAATGTTCTGCAGCCAAAGATCAAATGGATATCCTTGTGTGTGATCTTATGGGCATGAATATAATTAGCCATGGAACGGAAAGGCGCAATGCCAGTACCTGTGCAAATCAAATACAGGTCTTTATCGATCTCAGCAGGTAACGTGAATTTACCTTGCGGGCCACGTAGTGTTAATTCACTTCCTACACTTATATGATTAAAAAGATAAGTGGTGCCGGCGCCGCCTTCCAGCAGAACGATCACCAGCTCTATCACATTTGTACCATCGGGTGCTGAAGCAATAGAATAACTTCTCCATCTTTTATTTTTCTGTTCATGAATAGGAAGGTCCAGTGTTACAAACTGGCCCGGTTGAAAATCAAAATTTTCGGTATCGGGTACCTGTATCCAAAAACGTTTCGTGCTGGGGCTTGCATCCTGGATGTCGATTACTTTTCCTGTTTGCCATTCTAAGGCCATATTAATTGTTTTAGCTAATATACAGTTACATAATTGATTTTTACATTTTGACAGGCATAAAAAAACTGTCCGCCGGAGGGCGGACAGTTACAATCATTGAAAAGAAGGTATTATCTTAAAATCATCAGTTTCTGGTGATAGACCTTATTATTTTGCTGCACTTTCAGGATGTACATGCCATCAGGAGCAGTTACACTGTATTGCTGCGAGAATTTACCTGAGAAACCTGGGTATGATCTGCTCATGGTATTTTGCCCGGCAGCATTGATCAGCTCAACTGTTACATCGGCTTTTGTTGGAACATTAAAGCTTACATTAAATGAGCCATTGCTTGGGTTAGGCGTTGCTGTCAACCCAATTTCTGTGCTGCTTACATTTACAACTGCGGTTACCACAAAACTGAAATTAGCAGAAGCACGTGAACATCCGAATCCATCAGTCACCGATACGGAATAAGTTCCCGATACCGTAGGTGTATAGATTTGACCAACAGCACCCCCAATGGCAACGCCATTCAAAGACCATTGGTTACCCGTAGTAACACTGCTTGAAAGAGTGGCACCTACCTGTGAAATCACAGGTGTTGGCGCAGTAGAAGCCGCAACTGTTGCACGGTCACTCACACAATCCGGAGAGCTGAACCTCATATCATACAAGTAGTAATAAAAATTCTGGTAGTAGTTAGGGTCAGTAGTAGATGTAGCGCTGTTACCCGTAAACGTGATCACATTCTGAATACTGAATGGATACGGCGCACCGGTAACATTATTATTACGGAAGATAGTTGCATCCGCGTCTGTTGTTGTAATGATGGTATGGGTTCCAACAGGTAGCGGCAGGTTAATAGTAAAGACCGCACCAGTATCTGTTGGGTCGTTTACTGATTGCGAACCAACTAAAGGAACCGGTTTGGTAGCGTATACATCGATGGTCGTACTGGCAAGTGGATAATAGCTATAAGAACCATCAGCATTTACAACAGCAATATCCGCAGCAATAAACGTGATCTGTCCGGGAAAGCCAGTGAACAATCTTGCAGTTTCCAGTGTTACAGGTACAGTGGAAGTATAGTTCATATAGTTACCTCCATTTGCCTGGTAGCCGCCTATGCCGCCTGTTACGACGCTGGAGCTTGTATATAAATTTTTTGTAGCGATACCCAAACCTCCTCTAACGCCACTTGCTAAATAATAATTCTTATCGGAAGTAATGACGGTAGTATTGGTAGATGCCCCGGCTGCCAAAGCTGAGGTGGCGGTTGGGGTATTATACCAGAAATAGTTGGAAGATGAGCTTGGGCTGGTAACTTTCAGGAATACGGTAGAACCGCAAATTTCTGCGGTACCTGCAGCTGTGCTTGGTTTTGCTGCGATGGTAATACTTGCTGTAACCGTATCATTAGCCCTGTTTTGATCTACTGTAGCGCTTGCATAAGCAATAACAGTATAGGTAGTTCCTGCTACAGTTGGGAAAGGCGTCTGGAATGTATAAGTAACATTCGTGTTCCCGATAATTTGCGGGTGTATTCCGGTAATAGTAGCAAGTGTGGTTGAACCATTCTTAACGATGGCTGTTAATGGCACATTTGATTTATTAACTGAGCCCTTGTTCCTGATAGCCACTTCAATATATTGAGCGCCATTGGAACAATTGCCATTGCTGGTAGGAAATAATACCTGGTTTACTGCAAGGTCATTAGAAGGATTAATTATCGTAACCCTATAGTCCTGTGTTTCACCATTTGAGTATGCCCCGCATGGTTTCACTAAAGAAGTATCTGTTGTTTCCTGTGCTACTACACGCATCAATGTTACATTGCCTACAGTTAGATTACCCGGAACGGTAATATTTGTAGTGAAGGTGCCCCCTGTGCCAGCGATAACAGCACTGGTAGCAACCAATTCTCCCGGATCAGTAAATACACCGTTATTGTTATAATCGATATATACTTTTACTACTTTGCTGGCAGTGGTTGCATCGCAACTGCTTACTTTAACTGTTACAGGAAGTGTTTGATTAGGTTCAATTTTAGCATTCAGGTTAGTGAAGTTGCTATAGGTTTTACAACCTGCTGTATTCTTATTGCTCATTCCGCCAAAAGCCACACTGTCAATACGCGTACCCACATTACTGGAAGGAACAGAAGTACAATAAGCGGTTCCGCCAATACCACTGATAATTAAAGAGAATGCCTGGCTTCCTCTTGCCAAACTTCCCTTATTTGAAACTGTGACAGTATATGTTTGTCCCGGAACAGTGCTGTCAACCAATACCTGTTCCATATTATTTAATTTATCATCTCCTCTTGTAGCTGCAGCAGTAGGATTAGCAGGATCTAATACCCATGGCAAATAAGTAGAACTACCGGAGCTTACCCGCAGATCAAGATCATGAACCAGTTGCGGAATAGTATTTAAATAGTTAACGTTATCAACTGTGCCTTTGGGGTCTGTCCATGCAATAGTAGCTTTTATAGGGCTGTTACCGGAAGCAACTACATTGATCGTATAAGGTGTGCCACTGTTTAATGTTTTCTCAATGATCGTATCTGTTTTGTTATTGTAAGAAGAAGTAATAACATTCGTTGCACTCACAACATCCAGTAATCCATATCCAAAAATAAAGTCAGGTCCCGGATTACTTCCTGCTTCATCTGCTGTATGAATAGCTAATGCCTTTACGGTAGCTGCACGCATAAAGTTTGTGCCGCCATGTTTTTGATTATAATATTCCTGCACTAAAAGTAAAGAACCGGTTGTATTTGGTGCGGCCATAGAAGTACCGCTTTCGGCTTCATATGAGGTAGTTGATGCAGAACTTGTTGAGGTAACATTGATCCCATCTGCAACAACATCTGGTTTTATACGGCCATCATTGGTAGGGCCTGATGCGCTGAAATTACCAATTTGAACATCGCCGGGAACCGTGTATCCAACAGGCAAGCCGGCAGCTGCTCCAACAACAAGAATATTTTTTGCTGTTTGTCCGCCTGCTATAGAACCATAACTTGGATTACTAGGGATCTGTGCCGTTCTTTTTTTAGATGTTCCTCCGTTATATAAGTAATTACTACCAACAGCCGGGCCCTGGTTATCAGAATAGTTCCCATTCGAGTTTGCTGCCGCAAAAACCATTAAGTATCCGGGTGCATTATAAGCAATGGAATCGTATAGTTGTGCTTTAGGATGATACCAGCCGAATATATAAGATTTTGTAGTGCTGACAGTAGTATCTCCGTACCAGCTAAAATTTGTACCATCATAATACCAGCCAGCCGGTTGGCCGTATGAGTGGTTAGACAAAATAAGATTCGGTGCTTCCGTTGTCATCGTTGAAACATCATTTCCCAAACCGTAATAAGCAATTAATTGCTGCAAGCCGAATGCCATGCCTTTTGCAATTGGGTTTACACCACTCGCGATCATTGTACCAGTAGTATGTGTCGCATGGTCATCCAGTACCAATCCGCTTACTGCAGAATCTTTTTGCAGAATACGTCCTGCTGCAAATTCAACATGGGTTCGTAATATCAAACCGCCATCCCAGGTACCCATCTTGCCTTTTACTGCATTAGAGGAACCTGATAAATTCAAGCCCGAACTTCCACCGGGCCATAACTGGTTGGCACGTGTAGTAGCGGCTGCTATTGTATTGTTGAAGGTTACTGCATAAACAGGGTTTCCCAGTTCATCTATGTATTGCAGCGCCATTACAGACCCATTTTTTCCCACCGTGCGGATCGGCCAGCCTTTTATAGTAGCCATGGTAACCGCGTGCGCATAAGCCAGGTCTTCTTTTATACGGTGTTGTTGCGCAAAAGTTTGTAGTACTTTTATATTTGTTGTTGTCTGGGATATGGCCGACAAACAAATAGTAAAGGTCAAAAACAATACAAGATTTTTCCTAAGCATAATTAACGTTGATATCTGGTATAAATAATAGCTCTAAATATAGATACTTTCACCCTTTAATACGTGGCATGAGGCAAATTCTTTTTTGGCTTGTTTTTTCAAGTTTAACAATTATCAGTTGCTCTTCCACAAAAGTAACAAAGCCGGATATTGCCGCTATACAAGGGGTCGAAGGGCATGTATACCAGGTTACAGGCAATAGAATGCCCATTTCCGATGCACCGCCTGTTATTCCAAAAGGCATCCAAACCACCATTTATATTTATGAAAACACTAATATAAAGGATGTGGCACGGGTTGGAACCTCTGCTTTTTACCAATCAATCAGAACTAATCTCGTTAAGACCATTGATACTGATAGTACGGGTTATTTTACCGCCCAGTTGCCTGTGGGCACTTATTCATTATTTACAAAAGTGAATGGCCTCTTCTATGCCAACCAGTTTGACATTGACAATAATATTTTTTCAGTGAAGGTGATAAAAGGAGAAATGACACAAGTCATTTTTAAAATGGATGCCGGGGCAAAATATTAAGATGCATCTAAAGCAGGTGTGCTTTATCTTTGCCCGCCCGGCCAGGCCGTTCGGACGGGCAGTGCTTTTATGAATGTAAGTGTGTTGTTGGAGCAGTATCAAAATTCCCCCCGCCTTTTGCAACTGGCGGACAGGCTTTCTATTGCCCATGATGCCGGTTCCCCAAAAATTTTCCTTAAAAATTTACAAGGCAGCAGCGCAGAATTTATCCTGAGCAGTTTATTCCTTGATCCAAAATACCAGGAATATAACCACCTGGTGGTGCTGAATGATGCAGAAGAAGCCGCCTATTTTCATAACACAATAGAAAATCTTACTCACGCATTAGACCTGTTTTATTTTCCTTCTTCGTTTAAGAACAGGAAAAATTTCACGTTGTTGAATTCATCGCATGTAATGCTTAGGACCGAGGCATTGACAAAACTTTCGGCGGGTGGTAACAAAAAGATGATCATCACTTACCCCGAAGCATTGTTCGAAAAAGTGGTCCTTTCAAAAACCCTGAGAAATAATATCATCAGCATAAAAACAAATGATACCATCCAACTGGACAGCCTGATGGAATTGTTTCTGATGTATGGTTTTGAACGGACTGATTTTGTTTATGAACCCGGCCAATTTGCACTGCGCGGCGGCATCCTTGATATTTATTCCTTTGGTAATGAAAAGCCTTACCGTGTAGAACTTTTTGGTAACGAGGTTGACAGTATCCGCATATTCGATCCGGAGTCACAACTGAGCGAAAGAAAATTGTTACAGGTAAATATCATTCCAAATGTAGAAACACAATTTGCCAGCGGCGAAAAAGTTTCCCTTCTTGAATTTTTACCGGAAAATACTGTTGTGTGGTTAAAGGACTGGGATGTGATCAAAGAAAAAATACACAACGAAGAAGAAGAACTGGAATCATTTTTCAGGATCCCCCTCACTGGCGCAAACACTCAAAATAATTATGAAGAGGATGATTCAAAAGTGATCAGGGAAGTAAGCTGGGAGGATTTTGTAAAGGCTGATGTTTTTGAAAAACAATTATTATCAACCCCAGTTATTGAGTTTGGCTATAAACCACATTTCGCCAATTCAGAAATAGAATTTACTACCCGTTCACAGCCTTCCTTTAACAGGCGGTTTGAATTATTGATCAAGGACCTGAAAGCACACGAGGATGCTAAATACAGCATTTACATTTTTGCAGAACAGGCAAAACAATTAGAAAGATTGGGAAGTATTTTCCAGGACCTGAATACCGATATTCAATTTGTTCCCGTAGCAGCAAGTATTCACGAAGGTTTTATAGACGAAGACCTGAAAGTGATCTGCTATACCGATCACCAGATATTCCAGCGTTACCATAAATACCGCGTAAAACAGGCGTATAATAAAAACAAGGCGCTTACGCTGAAAACGCTGCGTGACCTGCAACCGGGAGATTACGTAACACATATTGACCATGGTGTTGGCACCTATAGTGGTTTGCAAAAACTGGAAGTAAACGGCAGGCTTCAGGAAGCAGTTAGGATCATTTATCGCGACAGTGATATTTTATACGTGAACATTAATTCGCTTCATAAAATATCAAAATATACCGGCAAAGAAGGAACCGTTCCAAAAATAAACAAGCTGGGAAGTGATGTCTGGAATAAGCTGAAAGAAAAGACAAAATCCAAGGTAAAACAGGTGGCGTTCGACCTGATCAAATTATACGCACAGCGAAAAGCACAACATGGGTTTCAGCATTCGCCCGACAACTACATGCAGACAGAACTGGAAGCTTCATTTATTTATGAGGACACGCCCGATCAAAGTAAAGCAACGGCTGATGTAAAGAAGGATATGGAAAGTGCTTCCCCAATGGACCGCCTTGTTTGCGGCGATGTTGGTTTTGGAAAAACAGAAGTGGCCATCCGCGCAGCGTTCAAATCCTGTCTTGATGGGAAACAGGCTGCGGTGCTGGTTCCTACTACCATCCTTGCTTTCCAGCATTATAAAACCTTCCAGGACAGGTTGAAAGATTTTCCGGTAACCGTTGACTATATCAATCGTTTTAAATCGGCCAAAGAAAAAAAAGAGACATTAAAAAAACTGGAAGAAGGCAAGATCGATATCATCATTGGTACACATGGTTTACTCGGCAAAGAAATAAAATTCAAAGACCTGGGATTAATGGTGATCGATGAAGAACAAAAATTTGGTGTAGGGCATAAAGAGAAATTGAAGACTTTAAAAACAAGTGTTGATTGTCTTACCCTCACTGCTACACCCATTCCACGCACACTGCAATTCAGTTTAATGGGTGCGCGCGATCTTAGTATCATCAATACTCCTCCTCCTAACAGGCAACCCATACAGACAGAAGTGCATGTTTTCAATGATGATTTTATCCGCGATGCCATTTATTTTGAAGCAGAGAGAGGCGGACAGGTTTTTTTCATTCATAATCGCGTACATGGACTGGCTGAAATGGCTGCTTTGATACAAGGCCTTTGCCCCGACCTGAGTGTTGGCTTTGCTCACGGGCAATTAGAAGGGCATGAACTGGAAGAAAGGATACTTGATTTTATTGATAAGAAATATGATGTGCTGGTGTGCACCAATATTGTGGAAAGTGGTGTTGATATTCCCAATATGAATACCATTATCATTAATAGCGCGCACCAGTTTGGGTTAAGCGATCTGCACCAGTTACGCGGCCGTGTAGGAAGAAGTAACCGCAAAGCATTTTGCTACCTGCTGGCGCCTCCGTTGAGTACCATGCCAACAGATTCAAGGAAACGTTTGCAAACGCTTGAACAATTCAGTGATCTCGGAAGTGGTTTCCAGATAGCTATGCGTGATCTCGATATCCGTGGTGCAGGTAATATGCTGGGTGGAGAACAAAGCGGGTTTATGGCAGAGATCGGTTTTGAAATGTACCAGAAGATACTGGATGAGGCAATACGTGAATTAAAACGCACAGAATTTAAAGATCTCTTTAAAGAAGAGATCAGCAAACAAGACGATTTTGTGAGTGATTGTACGATCGATACTGATCTTGAAATACTGATCCCCGATAGTTATGTTGAGAGCATCACTGAACGCCTCTCATTGTATACCCGCCTCGACAGTTGTGAGAAAGAAGAAGAACTGGAAGAGTTTCACAGGTCTATGGTCGACAGGTTTGGACCAGTGCCTGCAGAAGTAGAAGACCTTTTTGCAACGGTGCGCTGCCGCTGGATGGCTGTTGACCTTGGCTTTGAGAAAATGGTATTGAAGAGTGAAGCACTCAGGTGTTATTTTATCAACCGCCCCGATTCCCCTTATTTTGAATCGTCTCTTTTCAAAAAT
This sequence comes from uncultured Chitinophagaceae bacterium, assembly GCA_903884185.1. GTDB lineage: Bacteria > Bacteroidota > Bacteroidia > Chitinophagales > Chitinophagaceae > CAISDV01. The sequence continues at coordinate 49,353 of CAISDV010000135.1, forward strand.
GTACTCGCATTTTTACAAACCGGTACTAATAAAGCCCGGTTAAAACAAGCAGGCAAAAATTTTCTGCTGGTAGTAGATAATGTAAAAGATATGGAAGCGATGGAACGTTTTCTGCGTAGCATGCACCGCGGGGTAATGTCAAAAGCAGGTGGAACTAACTAATCTTTTTTGATAAGGTTGATAAGGATTAATTTGGCAACACGAGGATCTACAATCACTTTATCGTGCTCAAAATCTAATTTTAATTTCCACTTTTGCATAGTGGTGGCACCAATGATCACTTGCTCACTTAAACCCGGGACAACAAGAAACTCATCTGAGAGCCTTACATCTTCATGATAAAAATCCAGGCGGCAGGTATTATCAATTTCCATGTATGTATGATCGCTTGCAGTAGCCAACCGCATAGGGGTATGAAGTGGGGTTAGTATTTCGAGGCTTTCTACTAATTCAGCATTGATACAGGAATAAGTTGCCCCGCTATCAAACAAAGCATAGAGTACTTTCTCGCCCCGGCTTCCCTCGAACCTCATTGGTAAACGGATAATCATACACAAATTTACAAATTCTCCTCTGTTAGAGGCAATAAAAAGGCCCGGTGGGAATACCACCAGGCCTGATCTTTTGAATGTCTTTTCTGCTTAGAAGTTCTTTTTAGCAACCCCATCAGCAATAGCCTGCAATGCTTTTGCTTCGCTCATGATAGCGGCCATTTTATTGCCTTTGCCATCGTGGCCAGCTGCCATATATCCGCCCCTGGCAGTTTTGGTAACAACCGCATCCTGCATTGGGACGTTTTTTTCCTTCGTCTTCAGGCAGTATGCTTTGATCATTTTTGAAGTGTCCATAATCCGATGAATTTAATGGTTAGTAAATGAGTTCATGGTTAGTAAACTTCCACAAGCTATGAATTTTTTACGGGAAAAGGAAATGAGGAGGTTTTCTGACACTTAATAGTCAGATAATCAGCTTATTAAATAAGCATTTCCTTATTGCAACCTGTATTTTTCTTAGCCTGAGAAAGCCTGCAGATTATACGTCGATCTTAGCGTAACGGGCATGCGTTTCAATAAACTCACGACGTGGAGCTACTTCATCACCCATGAGCATACTGAATATCCTGTCTGCTTCAGCTGCACTTTCTATCGTAACTCGCTTTAAGGTCCTGCGTGCCGGATCCATCGTAGTTTCCCATAACTGTTCAGAGTTCATCTCACCCAATCCTTTGTATCGCTGAATAGTAACGCTGTCATCTTTTCCGCCGCCTAATTTGGCTATCCATGCTTTGCGCTGCTCTTCATTGTATGCATAAGCCTGGTCCTTTCCTTTCTTTACGAGATACAATGGTGGCTGGGCGATGTACACGTATCCATGCTCCACCAGCGACTGCATATACCTGAAAATAAAAGTAAGTATCAGTGTAGCGATATGAGAACCATCCACATCCGCATCGGTCATGATGATGAGTTTATGGTAACGAAGTTTATTTAAGTTCAATTGCTTCGGATCTTCCGGAGTGCCCACTGTTACACCCAGTGCAGTGTACATGTTGCGAATTTCCTCGTTCTCATAAATTTTATGTTCCATTGCTTTTTCCACGTTCAATATCTTACCACGCAATGGAAGAATGGCCTGGTAACTTCTGTCACGCCCCTGTTTGGCTGTACCACCGGCACTATCTCCTTCTACTAAATACAATTCGCATTTTTCAGGATCACGTTCACTGCAATCTGCCAGTTTACCGGGCAAGCCACCACCACTCAAAACGGTTTTACGCTGAACGAGTTCCCTTGCTTTTTTAGCTGCTACGCGTGCCTGTGCGGCAAGGATGATCTTTGAAATAACATTCTTTGCTTCTCTTGGATTTTCTTCGAGATAAGCTTCCAATGCCCTTGCAACAGTAGTTTGTACCACACCGCTGACTTCACTATTACCAAGTTTTGTTTTTGTCTGCCCTTCAAATTGTGGCTCAGGAACTTTTACGCTGATGATAGCGCTAAGCCCTTCCCTGAAATCATCTCCTTCTATCGCCACTTTTGCTCTTTCAAACATTCCCTGTTTATCACCATAGGTTTTAAACACTCTTGTCAATGCCTGCCTGAAACCCGTTACGTGAGTTCCACCTTCAATGGTGTTGATATTATTAACGTAAGAGAAAATATGTTCTTTAAAATCATCATTATAAGTAAGCGCTACTTCTACAGCTACCATACTTGCTTCATCAAGCCCTTCAACAAATAAAGTGTTTGGAATAAGTGGGGTACGATGGCCATTCTTATCAAGCATCTCTACAAATTCAACAATACCACCTTCGCTGTAAAAATTCTTGAAATAAGGTTTGCCTTCTTCATCCAGTTCGCGAAGATCAGTGAGGTTGATGCTGATGCGGCGGTTGAGATATGAAAGTTCTCTCAGGCGTCCTTCTAAAATTTCTTTTTTATAAATGGTTTCCTGGAAGATGGTAGCATCAGGCCAGAAGTGAACGGTTGTTCCTGTCTTCTGGGAAACACCAATTTCACGAACTGCATACTGCGGGATACCTGCGCGATATTCCTGTTCAAATATTTTTCCTTCTCTTTCAACGGTTACTTGTAAAACGGTACTCAATGCATTCACGCAACTAACACCCACACCATGTAAACCACCACTCACTTTATAAGTATTCTTATCGAATTTGCCACCGGCATGTAATACCGTCATTACCACTTCCAATGCACTGCGGTTCTCTTTCGTATGCATACCTGTAGGGATACCGCGGCCATCATCTTTTACGGTGATGGAATTATCTTCATGGATGAAGACATCAATATTTTTACAATAGCCTGCAAGTGCTTCATCAATACTGTTATCGACCACTTCATACACCAAATGGTGAAGGCCTTTAAAACTCACATCCCCAATGTACATGGCGGGCCGTTTACGCACCGCTTCCAACCCTTCTAATACCTGTATACTGTCGGCGCCATAGTTCTTGTTTTGCGCCTCGTTGCTCTTCGTTTGTTCCTGGCTCATAAATGCTTATCTATCCTGTGTTTTAGTGAAATTTCAGAAGTGTGCGAATGTACGAAAAATAAGGCGTTAAACCGGCAATATTTGAGGCTATTTTTTCACCGAAAAATTGTTGTTTTTAGGCGATGTGAGAATGCTTGTTTTTTGTGGATTTTACGGCTATTTGCAAATCATTTTACCGCAGATCCCGAAGTTTCAGGCTCCCCGGTGAAAAACCTAGCCAAACCTTAACTTGGAAATTACATGTAGATACATTAATTTTGTTCGAGAATGATGCAGGCATTGGATATATTGAAAGTAGCACACCGTAACGGAATAGAACCGAGTATGGATCTTTTGCACCAGAAAGAGCAAAATATCCCAGGCTCTATTCAGTATGATATCCGGAGATATTATGCCCAGCATCCATGGGTGGCCGAGGATACGGGCATGATGGTGTATCACTATAATCCAAAACGCCCCAATGAAAATTATTTAGAGTTACGGTATTGCACAACCGGCAACCGTTATTGCGAAGAAAGAAGCTGCTCGCATTGTAACCAGTTACCCACCACCAATTGCAGTGGCAAAATGGAAACCGTTGATGTATTCACGTTTCATTTTACTTCTACTTTTTTATACCAGTTCACACATAATGTAAAACTGAGCAACCACAAGGATGAAGTGCTGGCATTCAAACACCCGAATGCTTTTACAAAAGTGTTTCCGCTTTGTGCAAAAAAACGCAATGTGCTGGACTCCTTACTGAATCATAGTTATAGCGGTTCTCTTGAAAACATTTTTGTGAATGCGAAGATCCACGAATTGTTGTTGTACAGTTTGGATTGTTTGCTGGATGAAAAAGAAGAAGGCTTTGCATGTAAGTTCCTTGCAGATGAATCAGGCAAAGAAAGGATCTACCAGGCAAGGGATATTTTACTGGAACGTATTGGCGACCCTATCACGATAAAAGAACTGAGCCGTAAAGTGGCCATGAACGAATGCTATTTAAAGAAAGGTTTTAAAGAAGTGTTCGGCACCACCATTTTTGATTTCTACCAGCAGCAAAGAATGGAACACGCAAAATATTTGTTGTACGAAAAAGGATTGAGCGTAACCGATGTATCTGCATTATTAGGCTACTCATCCATCTCACATTTCTCCGCGGCATTCAAGAAACACACGGGTTTAAAGCCTTGTGAGCTATTGAAATAATATCAAAGAATTTCTTCCAGGCTTTCTTTCGTTGCCTTTATGGTGAGGTCAATATCCTCTTTTGTCAAAGCATTATTGAGGAACCAGCTTTCAAATGCAGAGGGAGGTAAATAAACACCGCGCTTTAACATCGAATGAAAATACTTATTGAAGAATTTATTATTGGCAGAAGCTACCGTTGCAAAATCATTCACCGCATGATCACTGAAATGAATGCTGATCATAGAGCCACAACGATTAATGACAAAAGGTATTCCCGAATGCATCAACACTTTGTGCAAGCCATCCGCGAGATAATTTGTTTTTTCTTCTAATTGCGAATAGATAGAAGGATCATCCTTCAATGTTTTCACTGTGGTATACCCTGCGATCATAGCAATAGGGTTTCCGCTTAAAGTGCCCGCCTGGTATACGTTTCCGAGTGGTGCAATATGCTGCATGATCTCTTTTCTTCCGCCAAAAGCACCCACAGGCATGCCACCACCGATCACTTTTCCATAAGTAATAAGATCAGCTTTCACATTTAATTTTTCCTGCGCACCACCAGCAGCTAACCTGAAACCTGTCATCACTTCATCAAAAATGAAAATGATGTTTTCTTCATCACATATCTTTCTCAATCCTTCTAAAAAACCCGGCTGAGGAAGAATACAACCCATGTTTCCCGCTACGGGTTCAATGATAATGGCAGCAATTTCATTTTTATTTTCCTGCACCAATGTTTTAACAGCAGCGAGATCATTATACGCGCACGTCAATGTATCGTTTGATACGCCCGCAGTAATTCCTGGTACGGATTGAATATTTAATGTAGCCACTCCGCTTCCTGCTTTTACAAGAAAACAATCTGCGTGGCCATGATAGTTGCCTTCAAATTTGATGATCTTGTTTTTACCTGTAAAACCTCTTGCTAAACGAACCGCGCTCATACAAGCTTCTGTTCCGCTGCTCACCATGCGGACAAGATCTACATTGGGCGCCATGCTAATGATCAATTCCGCCATTTCAATTTCTAATTCTGTTGGCGCACCAAAAGAAGTGGAGTAACCGGCATATTCCCTTATCGCACTTACAACAGGCTCGTAAGCATGGCCAAGTATCATCGGTCCCCATGACGCGATATAATCAATATATTTTTTCCCATCTGCATCGTACAAATATGCACCCTTCGCAGATTTCATAAACACGGGTGTACCGCCTACACTCTTAAATGCACGTACCGGTGAATTCACTCCGCCCGGTATAGAGAGTTGTGCGCGTTGGAATAATTGCTCACTTTTATTCATAATATTTTTTTAGAGTTAGCCACAGAGGCACAGAAACACAGAGATATTTTTTGATTTTTTTCTGTGTTTCTGTGCCCGAAACTTCGGGATCGGTGGCAACCTTCTACTTTTCATTAAGTAGTTCAACTGCTTCTTTTGCAAAATATGTTGCTATCATATCTGCTCCCGCCCTTTTGATCGAGGTTAATGTTTCCATGATGGCTTTTTCTTCATTGAGCCATCCCATCTTCGCTGCTGCTTTTATCATCGCATATTCGCCGCTTACCTGGTACGCACTAACTGGAACATCTACTGCATTTTTTACTTCACGGATGATATCCAAATACGCAAGCGCCGGTTTTATCATAACAATATCTGCGCCTTCCTCAATATCCATCAGCGTTTCACGGATCGCTTCTTTGCGGTTGGAAAAATCCATCTGGTATGTTTTCTTATCGCCAAAACCGGGAGCGCTATCCAGTGCATCACGAAAAGGGCCATAAAAACAGGAAGCATATTTGGCGCTGTACGACATGATACCAGTCTTTGTAAAATTATTTTCTTCCAATCCATTCCTGATTACCCCAATGCGGCCATCCATCATATCGCTTGGTGCAACAAAGTCTGCACCGGCTTTTGCATGGCTGATACTCATTTTTACCAATGCTTCCACTGTTGCATCATTTACGATCTCTCCATTTTCTACAATGCCATCATGCCCGTAAGAAGAGTATGGGTCAAGCGCTACATCGGTCATTACTACCATTCCCCGAACAGCATCTTTTATTGCACGGATAGCTCTTTGCATCAATCCATCTTCTTTCCATGCTTCTTTCCCTGTGTTGTCTTTCCATTCGTCTTTGCATTTGATGAAAAGCAATACAGACCTGATTCCCAGCGCCCATAACTCTTTCACTTCTCTAATTGTAAGATCCACCGAACGACGATAATATCCCGGCATAGAAGGGATCTCGAAAGCGATATCCTTTCCTTCATCAATAAATAATGGCGCGATGAAATCATTAGGTGTGAGAAGAGTTTCTGCCACCAGGCTTCTTATCGCCGGTGATTGCCGCAGTATCCTGTTTCTTTTTTGTAAATGCATATTATCTAACGTGTTTGTATTATCAAGAACATACCTAATCAAAATATTTTTTAACCACAA
>CAISDV010000136.1 GCA_903884185.1 uncultured Chitinophagaceae bacterium
ATATAACAGAAAATTTATCTGTTGATCATTGAATTTGATAAACATGTTTTCTAACTGTAAACACAATTGAAAAACGTAAAGTAATCGTGTCTATCTTCTAATCTCATAATCGTGTTCAAGACATAATTCATCGCCCAAAAACCTTCTTCCCTCCCGAATAAGTACCAATCACTTTTGTAGATAGCAATTCTCCTTCCGGCGCTTTCATCAGGTCTTTATCGAGTATAATAAAGTCAGCTTTCTTGCCAGCTTCCAGGCTGCCTAGTTCTTTTTCAAGAAAACCCGATTTAGCTGCCCAGATGGTCATGCCGCGAATGGCTTGTTCTCTTGTGAGTGCATTCTCCATTTGAAAACCTCCTTCGGGAAATCCTTTGGCATCCTTGCGGATCACAGCAGCAAAAAATGTTTTAAAAGGAGAAATATCTTCCACAGGAAAATCAGTACCCAAGGGTAGCCAGCCATTTTGCTGCAACAATTGCTGAAAAGCATAAGCGCCTGCCAGTCTTTCTTTGCCGAGGCGTTCACCTGCCCAATACATATCACTGGTGGCATGTGTGGGTTGAACGGAAGGGATGATGCTTGCTCTTGAGAAGAGATCAAAATCATTCAGGTCGATGACCTGCGCATGTTCTATCCTCCAACGTTTATCATTCTTTCCTTTCAATACTCTATTATAGACATTTAGTATTTCGCGGTTGCCGGAATCACCGATGGCGTGTGTACACATTTGAAAATCTGTGCCCGCGAGTATTTGTGCCAATGAATCGAAATGTTTTTTATCACTCAATAAAAATCCCTGCCAGCCTGGTTTATCATTATAAGGTTTTAATAAACAAGCGCCGCGACTGCCCAATGCGCCATCAGCATAAAACTTAAATCCTTTTACATATAGTTTGTCTGTTTTATAAGGCCCTCGTTTTAAGAAATGATCAAAGTTGGCTTTGTTATCACTTAGCATCACATATAAACGCATATTGAGTTTGCCCTCTTTTTGTAAGGCGTCTATCATGTCCACATCGGTATAACTCAACCCGCAATCTGTAACAGAGGTAAGCCCTTGCTCAAAACAATTTTGTTGCGCAGCGAGTAATCTTTTTTCAAAATCTTCTTTTGAGAGATCGGGGATCTTTGAACCTACCAAACCTTTTGCATTATCAACCAATACCCCTGTGAGCTTTCCATTCTTTGTTTCCACTTCACCACCGGTTAATGTTTGCCCTGCTTTTACTCCGGCAATATCAAATGCTTTCTGATTTACAACTGCTGCATGCCCGTCGATCCTTGTGATGAAAACGGGTTTATCAGGGAACAGTTCATTTAATTTTTCATTGGAAGGGAAACTTTTACCCGGCCATTTGTTCTGGTCCCACCCACGGCCTAGTATCCATTGTTCATTGGGATGTTCGGAAGCGAATTTTTTTACACGATCCAATACTTCATCCCAGGAACTTGAGCCTACCAGGTCGGCAGCAAAAAGTTTTTCTCCATAACCCACAAAATGTGCGTGAGCGTCAATAAAACCGGGATACACAGCTTTACCCATTGCATCAATGGTTTCTTTGGCGGAGTAGTGGGCAAGTATATCATCATTGCTTCCTGTGGCAACCAGTATTCCATCTTTTATGGCAAATGCTTCGGCAGTGTGGAAGGAGCTATCAACGGTGTACACCAGTCCGTTGTGTAAGATGGTATCTACCTGTGTTTTGGTAGAACAGCCGATAAGTAAAAACAAGGGAGCGAGAAAAAGTATGGTTGCTTTTTTCATAATAGTAAGTAATGGTGATAAATAGAAATGAAAAGTAAGCAATTATTGGAAAGAATTACCGCAGAGCCGCAGAAGCAGGGAGAAACGCAGAGATAATTGCCGAGACACTAAATTAACTCTGCGAACCTCTCCGCCTCCCTGTCTCCCCGGTAAATTATTTTTGATTTCTTTTTCGTGTCAGTTTATAGATCCTGATAGCGCTCATCAAAAAAATAATCAGTAATGCAAGTCCCGCCAATCCCCATGCAAAGCTCATCGTCTCTTTTACAACCGCCAGCATAACGATCACGATCAGAAAAATAGTGGCCAGTTCATTCCAGATGCGGAGTTGCTGTGAACTGTATTTGAAAATGCCTTTTATTTCTTGTTTAAATATCCTATGCAAACTGAAATGATAAAAGCACAATCCCACCACAAAAATAAGTTTGATGAGCAGCCATCTTCCTGCGGGTTCTAATAACACAGCATCCCAGCCACCTTTGAATAGTACGGTTGTTCCTACTATTAATGTAATGATCGCCGAAGGCCAGGTAATGCCATACCACAAACGTTTCATCATGATGGCAAACTGTGCACGCAGGGCATTTTTTATTTCTTCGGGTTTGTCGCCAGCTTCGGTACTATAAATAAATAACCTGGGCATATAGAATAACCCCGCAAACCAGGTTACGACGAAGATGATGTGGATGGCTTTTAAATATAAATACATGTGGAAATTTACGATATACGATTTTAGATTTACGATTTGTTGATTATGCCTAACTGGTAACTGGTTGCCGGCAACTAGTAACTAGTTTTCCAACCGCCTTCACCCACAACGGATGAATATTCAAACAAGGTATTAAAGTAAATGATTCGCCGCCGGCATTGAGGAAACTATGTTTACCCTGGTCTGCCATTTCTTCGAGTGTCTCCAGGCAATCGCTTACAAATGCCGGGCAAACAACCAATATTTTTTTAACGCCCTCATTGGGTAGCTCTGTCAAACGCTGTGCTGTAAAAGGTGTGAGCCATTTATCCCTTCCCAACCTCGACTGAAAAGTTTGTTCTGTTTTTTCTTTGGGAAGGCCAAGCGCCGCTCTTGTTAATTCAGTGGTGACTATAGTTTGGTGCCGGTAACAATGTGCATGAGCCGGTGAAGGTGTACTGCAGCAATCGGCTGTTTGCAGGCAATGCGAACCGGTGGTATCGCTGATGCGGATATGCCTTTCGGGGATGCCATGGTAACTGAATAATATTTTATCAAAATCATTATTGAGATAAGGGCGGATACTGTCAGCGAGTGCATGAATATAATTTGCATCATCATAAAAAGCAGGGATAGTAGTTAATTTGAAAGTGTATTTATTCTTTTTGTGTACTTCTTTCATGTACTCCAACGCAGTTTCGTAACTGCTCATGGCATAATGAGGATAAAGTGGAAACAAAACCACTTCTTCAAGATCGGGATTTTTAGAAAGTAGTTGCTCGTATGCAAATTGTGGCGAAGGATTTCCATAACGCATGGCAATCTCAACTGGCTCGTCAAAATTCTGCTGAACTGCATGTTGTAATTGCCTGGTAAGAGCGATCAAAGGAGAGCCATCTTTTGTCCAGATAGTTTTATAAGCTGCAGCAGAACGCGCCGCGCGAAAAGGAACGATGATCCCTTTTACCAAAAGTGCACGTAAAAGATAAGGCGCGTTGATGACGCGTTTATCCATCAAAAATTCATCAAGATATTTTCTTACATCAGTTACTTCTGTTGAATCGGGCGAGCCAAGGTTCATTAAAATAATTCCTCTCTTGTTAGATGACAGCATGTTTTTAAAATGTTTGCAAATGTAGTTAAAGCAGTATTGAACTCCTTCAATTAACGATAAACAAACACAAAAAATAATTTTAATTAAATCTTTGTAAACGCTTACAGGTAAATGGTTTTAGAGAACATGTATAGAAATGACAAATGAATGACAGAATGCAACTGCAAGCCCCAGCCACCCAAGTTACCTTTGCGTATCTATATGTGTAATTAGAAGTTCATGCCAGCCGCAGAGACTACAGACATCGATCAATTTTTTATTACCGGGATCAATTACAAAAAAACAGACGCTTCGGTGAGAGGCATGTTTGCTATCGGCACAAGTCAATACCATTCTTTATTAAATACCTCACCCTCATTCGGAATAAAAGAATTATTTGTTCTTTCTACCTGTAACAGAACAGAAGTCTATGGCATTGCCAATAGCGCAGAAGACCTGGTACAATTGCTTTGCAGGGAAACGACGGGTGATGCAGAAACATTTAAAGAACTGTCATATACCAAAAGAGGATGGGAAGCTGTAGAACATTTGTTTTGCATAGCTGCGGGGCTTGATTCACAGATATTGGGTGATTATGAGATCGTTGGGCAAATAAAACAGGCGATCAAATTTTCAAAAGAACATGGATCTACGGGGGCTTTTTTGGAAAGGCTGGTGAACAGTGTGCTTCAATCATCCAAAGCCATCAAAACACAAACAGAATTGAGCGGGGGTACTGTTTCTGTTTCATTCGCTGCCATTCAATTTCTCAAAACACAGGTAAAGAACATTAACGAGAAAAAAATATTACTGGTTGGGCTTGGTAAGATCGGCAATAACACATGTAAAAACATGGTGGACTATCTCCATACAAAAAATATCACTTTAATAAACAGAACAGATGGGAAAGCATTCGAGCTGGCAACCGCGATGCAACTGCAACACGCTCCTTATGATAGTTTGCGGGAACAAGTACAGATAGCGGATATTGTTCTGGTAGCAACCAACGCAGAAGCTCCGGTCATTTATGCAAATGAATTAAAAAGAGGCAGTGACAAAATATTGATCGATCTGTCGATCCCAAATAATATCGAAGCTTCCGCGAAAGAGTTACCCAATATCACTTTGATCAATGTAGATGACTTGTCGAAGCTAAAAGACGAGACCTTACAAAAAAGGGAAGCTGAAATTCCCAAAGTAAAAAATATCATATCCCTGCACCTGCAGGAGTTTATGGAATGGTATGGCTTGCGCAGAAATGTACCGATATTAAAAGCAGTAAAAAAGAAACTGGCTGATATGCAGAACTGTGGATTGTATAAAGCAACACATACCAATCCTGTTCCCGAAAAGAATATAGCTTCTGATAACATACAGAAAGTGATCAACACAATGGCCGTGAAACTGCGCGGGCATAATACATTAGGCTGTCATTATATTGAGGCCATCAACGAATACATTACGGTAGGAGCCGATTCCTGATCATGAAAAAAATGATCCGAATTGGTACGAGGGAAAGCCAACTGGCTGTGTGGCAGGCAAAGCTTGTTGCTGAAATGCTTTTGCAGCATGGCTTTGAAAGCGAACTGGTCTTTATTAAAAGTGACGGGGATATTGATCTTGTCACACCATTGTACGAGATCGGTGTACAGGGAATTTTCACAAAAACACTGGATGCAGCTTTGCTAAGCAATAAAATTGATGTGGCTGTTCACTCCATGAAAGATGTTCCTACGCAATTGGCAACCGGGCTTGCACAGTCGGCAGTTTTGGCAAGGGGTTCTCACAAAGACATTTTTGTTCCGCGCAGTGGGGCTGATTTTTTGAATGATGCAAATTCTGTTGCAGCCATTGCTACCAGCAGCATACGGCGGATAGCCCAATGGATACGCCGCTATCCAAATCATACAATAGAAAATTTGCGTGGCAATGTAAATACGCGTTTGCAAAAAGTAGCGGGTAGTAACTGGCAGGGTGGAATTTTTGCAGCAGCAGGGTTGGAGCGTATTGGATTGCGGCCTGAAAATGCAGTTGACCTGGATTGGATGTTACCTGCTCCTGCGCAAGGTGCTGTGATGATAGTGTGTAAAGAGGATGATGTGTTTGTGCAGGAGGCCTGTTCACTTTTAAATGATGAAAACACTGCTTTATGTGCTAAGATCGAAAGAGATTTCTTGCGCACATTGTTTGGCGGCTGTTCCACACCTGTAAGCGCTTTAGCTCAAATAAAAAATGGTGAACTGTATTTTGAAGGAAATATTATTTCACTAGATGGAAAGGAAAAGGTTGGGACGGAAAGAAAAGTATCTATTGATAATGCAGTAGGATTGGGCATTACAGCTGCCAATGAAGTTTTAGAAAACGGCGGTTGGGAGATCGTTGAAAACATTCGCAATAATGGAAAATAGAATATCCATATTATCTACAGCATTTCTTGACCTGCACATGGCAGAGAAGCATGCCAGCCAAAGAATCACCCTTGAAGCCTGCTCATTTATTGAAACGCACAATTGTATTGATAAAAATATTGAAGAAAGAATATTGGCACTAGCATCTGAAAATACAAATATTGTTTTTACGAGTACACACGCTGTAATAGCTGTGGTAACCATATTAAGCCTGCACAATATAAAACCAGTGTGGAAAATATTTTGCCTGGACGGAGCAACGCAACTGGCTGTTGAAAATTATTGGAACAATGAACAAGTGGTGGTGTCTGCAAATAATGCATTAGAACTTGCAAATGTGATCATCGCCAATGCTGCAGATAATCTTGTTTTTTTCTGTGGAAATATCCGCAGGCCTGAATTGCCCGATAAACTTCAGCAACAAGGCAAAACTCTTGAAGAGATCATTGTATATGAAACAAGAGAAACGCGACAGCAGGTTGACAAATATTTTGATGGCATTTTATTTTTCAGCCCGAGTGGTGTAAAAAGTTTTTTCTCAAATAATACCATCAATGGTGGAACGGTCTTATTCGCTATTGGAAATACTACGGCTGACGCGATTTGGGAATTTACAGACAATGAAATTGTGATCAGTGACACACATTCCAAAGAAGCGGTATGGGAAAAAGCAGTGAAATATTTTGAAACGATCAAACAAGCAGGATGAGTAATATTAAAAATGATTTGTTGTTACGGGTTTTGAGTGGTGAAAAAACAGAACGTGTTCCCGTATGGATGATGCGGCAGGCCGGGCGCTACCTGCCGGACTATATCAAACTGAAAGAGAAGTATTCTTTTTTTGAACGTTGCCAAACGCCGGAACTCGCTACACAGATCACTTTACAGCCGATTGATCAAATTGGTGTGGATGCAGCAATTATATTTTCAGACATTCTTGTCATACCGCAAGCCATGGGACTGGAAGTGCAGATGCTGGAAGGAAAAGGGCCTCTGCTTCCTGATCCAATAAAGACAGCAACTGATCTTAACCGGCTCATCATTCCAAATGTTGATGAAACATTGGGTTATGTATTTGATGCATTGCGATTGACAAAAAAAGAATTGAACGGGCGTGTTCCATTGATCGGTTTTGCAGGTGCACCCTGGACCATACTTTGTTATATGGTGCAGGGCAAGGGCTCTAAAACTTTTGATGAAGCAAAAGCATTTTGTTATACGCAACCAGAATTGGCACATCGTTTATTGCAAATGATCACAGACACTACGATTCAATATTTGAAAGGACAAGCAAATGCGGGTGCAGATGTGATACAGGTGTTTGATAGCTGGGGTGGATTGTTGGGCCCGAATGATTTTGAAAACTTTTCATTGCAATATATCAGGCAGATCATCACTTCATTAAAAGAAACTGTTCCCACCATCATTTTTGCAAAAGGCGCCTGGCATTCATTAGATCATATGGCAGCAACTGGTGCACAGGGATTGGGTATTGATTGGTGCATAACTCCCCAAATGGCGCGGCAAATTGCCGGTCCGAATGTTACACTCCAGGGAAATTTTGATCCTGCTAAATTATTATCGCCCATACCTGTCATCATAAAAGAAGTACATGCTATGCTCGATGCTTTTGGAGGCAATCATCATATTGCCAATTTGGGGCATGGCATTTTACCAAATGTTCCGGTTGATCATGCAAGGGCTTTTGTAGATGCAGTGAAAGAATGGAAACTCAATCTGAATACAGCATGATGAAAGAACAATGGATACAATATATTACCCACCTGCAAAATCATATCTGCCAACAATTAGAAGAAGTTGATGGCAAAGAAAAATTTATAGAAGATAAATGGGAAAGAAAAGAAGGTGGAGGTGGCATCACACGTGTGATCGCAAATGGAGATGTATTTGAAAAAGGCGGCGTGAATACTTCTGTTGTGTATGGAGAGGTCACAGATACCATGCGCAAACAATTGAGTATTGATGGTGAGAAATGGTTTGCCTGCGGATTGTCACTGGTGCTGCATCCTATCAATCCATATGTGCCAACAGTGCATGCCAATTGGCGTTATTTTGAATTGTATGATACGAATGATGTGAAGACAGATTCCTGGTTTGGTGGTGGCTGCGACCTCACACCCTATTATATTTTTGAAGAAGATGCAAAGCATTTTCATCAAACAATAAAAAATGCGATCGACCCTTTTGGAGATGGGCTCTATCAAAAATATAAGCAACAGTGTGATGAGTATTTTGTGAACAGGCACAGGAACAATGAAGCAAGAGGGATTGGCGGTGTGTTTTATGATCATCTCCGTCCGAAGGATGACGCAGAGGCACAGAATCTATTTGAGTTTCAGCAGGCAAATAGCACTGCATTTATGGAAGCGTATCTGCCCATCATACAAAAAAGAAAAAATATTTCTTTTAGCGAAAGAGAAACGGAATGGCAGGATATACGGCGCGGGCGCTATGTTGAATTTAACCTGATACACGACCGTGGTACTTTGTTTGGATTAAAAACAGATGGCAGAACAGAAAGTATATTGATGAGCCTTCCGCCACGTGTGAGATGGGAATATAATTACCAACCTGCTGAAGGAAGCAAAGAAGCAGAGTTATTAGAATATTTGAAACCGAGAAATTGGATAGACTAAAATAAA
>CAISDV010000137.1 GCA_903884185.1 uncultured Chitinophagaceae bacterium
CCAAGACAAACTAATATTTTTGCGACCACCCGATTAACGGAAGTGATGCTCAACGTACAGGTATTTTTAACGGCAAATTGGTGCATTGTTGTAATCCTGATAAGGGCGCAGACCAGGGCAACACAGCAGGCACGTTGTATCCGTTCTACCGCTCAAGTGTATTGTAAAGGTATGTATTTTATTTTCAATCTTGCAACGGTGTTATGTCATTCAACGCTTCATTGATCTTGCACAAGGTGCATTTGCAAGGCACATGCCCGCTGTCATAACATTCCTTTGACCTGGTGTGTGGATCACGGTTCATCAAGGCTTCTTTGGCTTCAGCCAACAGGCTTTTCAGTTCGGTTATCTTTTCAGATTGTGTCATAATCTCCCCGTTTTTACCACCAATAGCCACCCGAATTAACGGAGTGGCTTAGATGGCTCGGATAACCTTCCGAGTAAACCGAGGTCTTAAAGCTCGTTAGTCCAAATAGTGTTGTATTTTTTTGATTGGTGCGCCATGAATTTGCGTCCTTCTTTGTGATTAGCCACACGTCCTGATTTATCGCCAATCTTTACTTCTGAGGTTTCAACGCTACCATCTTCACGGATAAATACTATGCAGAATGAATTGTTTGTAAGAGAAGATGAATAACCGAAAGAAGCAAGTAGATTAATTCCTTCTGGAATTTGATAGGTAACATAGAACCTGTCGTAAGTAAACACTTCATCTTTAGGAACAATGTAAAATTGGCAATTTGGAAAAGTGGCAAGGCGATTTACTTTTTTAGTCCACTCAGTTACATTGTACTCTTTTGCTTCGTTGTTAAGAATTTGGTCGATTGTGATTGCTGTAAGTTTCATTTTTGGAAGGTTTTTATCTCCGCTTCATTGCTTCGATGATGTAAAGATAGATTATGTTTACTTACTAAACAAATAAATAGCAAACTATTTTTTATTTTCTGCAATTTGCTTCACCAGCACCATGCCTGTATTTGCATCTTTCTTTGATTTCACCTTACCTCTCCTAATCCAATTATGTACTACCTGAACGCTTACGCCGAGTTCATCAGCCAATACCTTTTGCGACTTCCATTCGTTTTTTGCCATGCCGCAAATATAGTTCAATTAACGTTTAGTTGCTACACACATCGCCAACTTACCATCGGGAATATCATCACACCATCCCATATGACCATTATTGCCCCTTTGCAATGATTATACCAATTAGCTGCGGGAAATGTTAATGTGTGTTTTGACCCGACCGGACATAGCTATATCTCCCCCTGATTATGCATCCCCTCGTTTGCATATTGTTTTTGGCCTGCCCGATTAACGGGAGCAGTCATCACATTACCGGCGATTGTACTCGTGAACATCTTAACGACATGTGTATTTGTCATGCGTAGCATTGAAGGGGCGGTATATCGACCTTTAGGACTATCGTTGTGCGTTGTAATGGCTATTCCCGAATAGTAAGCCACGGTGTCTGGCTGGACTTACATTACAAATGTACGTATTTACGCCAAACCTCTTGATTTGGGTCTGCCATTGGGATTTCTGACTTCACCTTTTTTTGCAGGTATTGGTATTAGATTTTTCAATGAATTTTCGCTAACCATGTCTAAAATTTTTCTATAATAGACTGTAAATATAGTAAATATAGTTCTAATCTTGAAATTGGCTTATAAATGCTATATGTGTTTATATGTAATTGGCTTATAATTAGCAGGTTGGC
>CAISDV010000138.1 GCA_903884185.1 uncultured Chitinophagaceae bacterium
GCCAGGTGAAACACAAAGGCAGCGATTAACAACTTCTTCATTCCAATAATATCTACCACCATCCCGCCAATAACAATAGCCAGAGGGAAACCCCAGAACGCAGTGGCAGCGATCGTTCCCAATTGCCCTGCATCCAAATTAAACTGAGTACCCAGCCTGTTTAAAATACCCGCCCGGATACCGAAAGAAAGAGAAGTAACTAAAAGTCCAAGGCAACTGGCTACAAATAATTTTCCGCGTTGAGGAGTTTGCATAATCGTTAGTTTGATAAATCTGTTAGTAATGCTAAATATAAAAAAATTACTTTTAGATTAGCGAAACTTTTTAATTAGCCTTATGATCAAAAGAAAGTTGCGGATGGGCATGATAGGTGGCGGCCCGGGCTCCTTTATTGGCGCCATCCACCGCATTGCCGCCAATATGGATGGCGAAATAGAACTTGTTTGCGGCGCTTTCAGCAGCCAGGCCGAAAAATCTGCCGAAACCGGCGCTGCGCTTTATCTTGATAAAAGCCGCGTGTATGGCTCTTACAAAGAAATGATTGAAAAGGAAAGTAAGCTGCCGGATAATGTGAAAATGGATTTTGTGAGTATCGTTACTCCCAACCATGTTCATTTTGAACCATCTAAAATGGCAATGGAACATGGATTTCATGTGGTGCTGGATAAGCCAGCCACCTTCTCACTTGCAGAAGCGCTGGAATTAAAGAAAGTCATCGATCGGACAAAAAAAATATTCTGCCTGACACATACTTATACGGGTTACCCAATGGTGAAACAGGCCAGGCAAATGGTAAAGGATGGTTTATTGGGAGAGATCAGGAAAATTTATGTTGAATATCCGCAAGGCTGGCTGAGCAATGCTTTGGAGAAGGGTGACCATAAACAAGCGCACTGGAGAACAGATCCAAAACAAAGCGGCATTGCAGGTTGCATAGGTGATATTGGTACGCATGCATTTAATCTTGCAGAATATGTCTCAGGATTACAGGTGCAATCAATCTGTGCCGACCTGAATATTGCTGTACCCGGAAGAAAACTGGATGATGATGGTGCAGTATTACTCCGCTTCAACAAAAACGCAACTGGTGTATTAATGGCTACACAAATTGCAGCGGGCGAGGAAAATAATATTAAAGTAAGAGTATACGGCGAGAAGGGTGGAGTTGAATGGCAGCAGGCTGATAATAATTCTTTATTGGTAAAATGGCTTGATCAGCCGATGCAGGTGTATCGCGCGGGAACCGGCTACCTGTCTTCGTTTGCCTCGCATAATAGTCGCACACCTGCAGGGCATCCCGAAGGATATTTGGAAGCATTTGCCAATCATTACCGCAACTTTGTATTAACCGTGCGGGCATTGGCCAATGGTGAAACACCTAAACCCGAATGGGTGGATTTTCCATCCATTCAAGATGGTGTACGCGGAATGGCATTTATTGAGAATGTGGTGAGATCATCCGCCAGTGATAAAAAATTTATTCCTTTCGAGATATAATATTTTACTATGACTACCATCAAAGGCCCCGCCGTTTTTTTAGCGCAGTTTCTTGGAACAGAACCTCCCTTCAATGATATGCGATCCATTTGTAAATGGGCGGTATCATTGGGTTTTAAAGGAGTGCAGATACCTACGTGGGACAGTCGCTGCATTGATCTGCAAAAAGCTGCAGAAAGCAAAACCTATGCAGACGAATTAAAAGGCCTGGTAAATGAATGTGGTTTGGAGATAACAGAATTATCCACGCATCTGCAGGGACAATTAGTTGCAGTGAATCCTGCTTATGATGTTTTGTTTGATGGTTTTGCGCCGGAATCTGTTCGTAATAATCCAACTGCAAGAACTGCATGGGCGGTACAACAATTGAAATACGCTGCCAAAGCTTCACTAAACCTGGGACTCAATGCCCACGCCAGTTTCAGTGGTTCGCTGTTATGGCACACTGTTTATCCATGGCCGCAACGCCCTGCCGGTTTGGTAGAAACAGCCTTCAAAGAATTAGGAAAAAGATGGCTCCCTATTTTAAATGTATTTGATGAATGTGGCGTAGATCTTTGTTATGAAGTGCATCCCGGAGAAGACCTGCATGACGGCATCAGTTATGAAATGTTTTTAAAAAGCGTCAATAATCATGCAAGGGCTTGTTTGTTGTATGATCCATCTCATTTTGTTTTGCAATGCCTCGATTATCTTAGTTATATTGACCATTACCATCAACGCATAAAAATGTTTCATGTAAAAGATGCCGAGTTTCGTCCAACGGGGAAGCAAGGCGTCTATGGTGGTTATCAAAGTTGGATAGATCGTGCCGGAAGGTTTCGTTCTTTGGGTGACGGGCAAGTTGATTTTGGTGGTATCTTCAGCAAGCTGGCAGCGTATGATTATAAGGGATGGGCAGTGCTGGAATGGGAATGTTGCCTCAAGCATCCTGAAGTAGGTGCGGCTGAAGGAGCAGTGTTCATCAAAAAGCATATCATTAAAGTAACTGAAAGAGCGTTTGATGATTTTGCCGGATCAGGAGCTGATGAAGAGTTGAATAAACGACTTTTAGGAATTGACCGCTAACTTTGCAATAATAGAGATTGATTATTTAGTAAATTTCTAATTAATCAAACAACAAATCATTTCATCAATTAAAAGGATAAGCATTAGCAATGAAAAAGTATTTCGCAGTGATCATTTTACTGGCCTTTGCAGTGGCCTGTGGTTCCCCAACTGAAACAAAAGTTGTTGCCAATCCAAGTGCCGACCCGGATTATCAAAAAGGCCTCGACCTGGTTGTAAAGTCCGATTGCTTCACCTGCCACAAGCTCAATGAAAAGTTTACAGGCCCTACTTATAAAGATGTGGCAAACAAATATGAGAACACCGATGCCAATGTTGCCCTACTTGCTGATAAGATCAGGAATGGTGGAACCGGTGTGTGGGGGCAGATTCCCATGATCCCGCATGCATCTATATCCGAAGCCGATGCGCGGCAGATGGTAAAATATATTTTATTACTCCGAAATAAATAAACCATGCGTTCATTACTCCTTTGTACCGTATTCTCGGTTTTGTTGCTCAGCAGCAATGCCCAGTCAAAACCCGAAAAAGGCTGGACCGCCTTATCTGATGGAAAAACCTTCAAAGGCTGGCATAGCTATGGTATGACAACCCCCGGCAGTGCCTGGAAAGTGCAGGATGGCGCTTTCTTTTTAGACGAGAAACCCGGTACTGTTGGACTTGATCTTACCACAGAAAAAGAATATGAAAATTTTGATTTGAAACTTGAGTGGAAGATATCCAAGGACGGCAACAGCGGCATTATTTTTTTAGTACATGAGGATACGTCCATATACAAAGCTTCTTTTGTAACAGGGCTCGAAATGCAGGTATTAGATAATGACGGAAACCCTGATGGAAAAATAAATAAACACCGGGCTGGCGATCTCTATGACCTGATAGCCTGTTCAAAAGAAACAGTAAAACCTGTGGGTGAATGGAACCAGACCGAGATCATTTGCAACAAAGGCAAGCTGGAATTATACCTGAATGGAACAATGGTGGTATCTACTACCATGTGGGATGATAACTGGAAACAAATGGTTGCAGCCAGCAAGTTCAAAAGGTATCCTGGCTTCGGCATATTCCATAAAGGCAAGATCTGTTTGCAGGAACATGGGGGAGATCAGGTTTGGTACAGGAATATCATGATCAAGAAATTATAGTCTTTTCCCTCGGGCCGGGAGGCCTCTCATCCGTCCCGATAACTATCGGGACCACTACTTTTTGTTCTTTGGAAAAATATGCTTCGCATTTTTCCAATCCGCCAAGGCGGACCGCACAAAAAGAGGTGGCTTATGCGGATGTTGGTAGCAGGTGCGAGTATTAGAGATCCGTTTTATTTAAGTTTGTTCTTGAAAATCAGATATTATCATTTAAGCAGAGGCTTAAAAAAATAAATAATGATCTCACATAACGACGAATATTTCATGCACCAAGCCCTCTGCGAAGCCCAGGAAGCCTTTGACAAAGATGAAGTCCCCATCGGTGCAGTCGTAGTAGTCAATAACAAGATTATCTCCCGCGGCCATAACCAGGTAGAATTATTGAATGATTCAACAGCCCACGCAGAAATACTTGCACTCACTTCTGCCTATAATTACCTCGGCTCAAAATATTTACCCGACGCCACTTTATACGTTACGATAGAGCCCTGCCTTATGTGTTGTGGTGCCATGTATTGGGGAAAATTGGGGCGTGTGGTCTATGGCGCCAGTGATGAAAAAAATGGCTATGGAAGTTTTGTGCAGGGAACTAAATTTCCTTTTCATCCAAAAACAGAATTATTAAAGGGTGTATTGAAGGAGGAATGCGCGGAGTTGATACAGGCGTTTTTTAGGGGGAAGAGGTAGATAGCCCCGTCCGAACGGCGTGACCGGGCGGGCACAGAGGCACAGAAACACAGAGAAAAGAATATTAAAAACTAATGAGACAGTTAACGACATTGTTTATTATTTTTCTTTTGACAAGTTGCTCTAACAACGAGTCAACAAAATTTAATATTCTAATCTCTGAGACAGATAGTTTAAGATCAATCCTAACTTCAATTTATAATGGCAATTGGGTACAAGCCAATTACGTTTACGATATTGTTAAGACAAACTCTCCTTATAAGTCAAGAGATAAATTATCAGCAATTGTTGAACTAAATATCAATGCCAAGGATGCAAACAGAGAGACTTTCGAAGTTGGTGCACCAAGCATTCACGAGGGAACCAGTTTCCAACTATTTTTAAAGAAAGGAATTACAACGAATGCTTTTGTTATTGATCTAAAGGACTATGACAATAAGACCAATTTTTTTGAGTTAGGTTATGAGATCGACAACAGGGATACTTGTTTGTTAATTTATCACTTTAGTAAAACTAATAAATTATTAGACAAAGAAAAATATATTAAGTCTTCCAATAATGTGGGGGAAGGGTTACAATTTGTTGTAAACAAAAAATTGATAGCTGGGACTTACAACTTAACTGATAGCTCGGGGCAAAAGTCAATTGTAAAGTTTACTGAAAATGGAAACATTTCTGGCGTTCCCGGGGTTACTACTTATTATATTTTAACAGATTTTGTTGCAGGACCCGAAAACAATCTGGATCAAATGTGTTTTGATATTCAAACTAAAAATCAAAAATGTTATGGCTTTCAAATAACAGGCAATACAGTTAGTTTATATGAATTAACAGAAGATGAGGATCATTTAAACTTAAATCCTTCAAAGTTGAAATATCGATTTGTACGACAATAACTTATTAGACAATATCTCGATGTTTCTGTGTCTTTGTGGCAGACCAGCATGATTTTTGCCGCAATAAATATTTTACAAATCCATTTCAGATGAAGTAAATTTGTTCTCCTTCAACAACTAAAATAATATACCATGCCATTCACATTGCCCGCTCTCCCATATGCACATGATGCACTGGAGCCATATATCGATACACTGACCATGCAGATACACCATGGCAAGCACCACCAGGCTTATGTAGATAACCTGAATAAAGCCCTTGCCGGTACACCTAACGAAGGCAAAAGCCTGGAGGAACTGGTAAAACATGCAGGAACTATTTCACCGGTTGTACGCAACAACGGCGGTGGCCACTGGAACCATAGCTTTTTCTGGGAAAGCCTTGCCCCACATGCAGGCGGTACACCCGCGGGTGCCCTTGGCGATGCCATCAATGCAACTTTCGGAAGCTTTGACGAATTCAAAACAAAATTTGCAGCAGCAGGCGCCGGCCGTTTTGGAAGCGGATGGGCTTGGCTGATTGTAAAGGATGGCAAACTGGAAATCAGTTCTACCCCTAACCAGGACAACCCTTTAATGGATGTTGCTGAAACAAAAGGCCACCCGATCCTTGGCGTGGATGTTTGGGAACATGCTTATTATCTGAAATACCAGAACAAAAGGCCAGATTATTTAGCAGCAGTGTGGAATGTGGTGAATTGGAGTAAAGTGTCTGAGCGTTTCGCATCAGCGAAATAAACAAAAATGTTTTCGTCCCCGACTCCGTCGGGGATGTTTTGGTCCACCGACTAAGTCGGGAAAATATTTTAAATTTTCAGGCATTTCCGACAGAGTCGGAAAACATGGCATCCCCGACAGAGCCCGACGCTTCGGGCGGGGACGAGAGTCGCATATTTTATCCTTTATTTCCAAAACTAACCACATGAAAAAAACTACTGCCTTCCTTCTCGCAGCCATTCTGCTAGCATCCTGCTCCCACAAAAAAATAATCATCTTCATAAAAGGTGATGCCGATATAAATAAGGATGCCAAGACCATCACGATCAAAGATGCGGCTGGAACTGTTGAAAAGACCGTCACCTATGGCTCTTCAGGTTCACTCACACTTAAATTAATACATCCCGGTGGCGAATCAAATGTTGAGATAACAGGTAGTGGTTATTATGTATTGAATGCAAAGAATGATACGATTGTTGGCAGCTTACAACACTATTCAGAAAAAATGTCTGCCGATACCATCCGCCAGGAGACCATTAAAAAAAGCATTGATTCATTAGAGTTATTGATGCAGGGAAAGAATGTAAGTGCAGCCAACCACAACTATTTTGTTTTGCCCTACCAGGCTGTAAAGGTCACTGATAATGATGATGCCATTATTGTAGCGCCATTTCATCAAATGATGTCGGTTGAAAAAGATGGCAGCAAAGATCCTGAGATCTATCGTTTTTTTAGTCTCCGTGAGATCAGGGAAAAGATAGAAAAACAAAGGGCCATGACAGTAATGCCTGTTCCGCCTGCGAAGTGATCAGGGAACCGGGTCGTGGCCATGGCCACCCCATGGGTGACAGGAAGAAAATCTTTTTATTGCCAGCCAGCCGCCTTTTAATAACCCGTGTTTTTTTAACGCATCTATCGCGTATTGCGAACAAGTGGGCGTGTATCTGCATTTAGGGCCAAGCAAAGGAGAGATCACATACTGGTAAAATTTCACCAATAAAATAAATGGGAATGTGAGGACGGTTCCCAATATTGTAAGCAGGTTTTTATTATTTGTTTGATTGTCCAATGATAACGGTCAGTTTATTTAGTGCGGTTTTCATTTTTTCCGGCAGCAGGCCACATCCTTCCATTGTCTTATCAATATATAAAAAGAAAACAGCCAGTTGCTTTTTGTTTGTATCAACGAGTTCATGAAGCGGTAATTTATTCAGCCTGTAATTTTCGCGCAGCAATCTTTTGATCCGGTTCCTGTCAACTGCTTTTTTAAAATATCGTGTACTTGTTCCCACACCAATTTTTACAGGAAAATCCAAAGCAGGTTCTACATGCATATAGATCACTTTCAAAGGAAAGACAGAGAATGACTTTCCTTCAGCAAATAACTGTTCCAACAGCCGGCGGCTCTTGAGTTTTTCTTTTGCGTTGAATGAAAATGTTTTTGCCATCGCTCTATAAAACTAAAAAAGCCCCGTCAGAAAGACGAGGCTAAATATATTTTCGGTACCGAGCCCGATCTTATTTCAATCCTTTTTCGCTTGAAACTGTCAGTTTCCTGCGGCCTTTCGCCCTGCGGCTGGATAATACTTTCCTGCCATTAGCTGTCTGCATACGCTTACGGAAACCATGTACGGTCTTGCGGCGTTTTGCATGCGGTTGGTATGTACGTTTCATGTTTTAATTTTTTTCTGCCCAACAATAAGGTTTCAACTTCAATAGCGGTCACCATACCACCATTTTGTGAAAGGACGGCAAAGGTAAGGGCTGGAGCTTAATTTCAACGGGTTTTAAGGAAGATTTTTTATGCCGGAACGCTTAACTGGCTGTCGGATAGAGGTTTCGGGCTATTAAACCGAGAGGTCAAGATGCTTCGACCGGACGGGTTTTCCAAAGAAAATAGTGGCATGTTTATCAAAATCCTCTGTTGAATCAGTCGTAAAAAAATCAAATTTTCCGCCCTTATCGCATCGTTGCTCCATTTCCGGATGCCGGGCCATGTATTCAACAAGGCTGTTGGCAACGATCTCTCCTTGCGAAAGGATAGTTGTTCCCGTAGAAACATGTTCCATTATTTTATTCTTTAATAGCGGGTAATGGGTACAGGCGAGCAGGATCGTGTCTATTTTTTCTGATTGCCCCAGCAAATGATCCAAATGCTTTTTTACAAAAAAATCAGCCCCGGGTGAATCGTATTCATTGTTCTCAACAAGGGGCACCCATATCGGGCAGGCTTCCTGGCAGACTTTTATTTCAGGAAAGAATTTTTCTATCTCTATAGGATAAGAACCCGATTGAACCGTTCCCGTTGTTCCTAAAATACCTACCTCACCAGTTTTAGAATAATTGCCGATCACTTCTGTAGTTGGCCGTATTACACCTAATACTCTTTTATCTTTTCCTATCCGGGGAAGATCCTTTTGCTGTATCGTTCGAAGCGCTTTTGCAGAAGCAGTATTACATGCCAGGATAACTAATGGGCAACCCTGTTTAAAAAACCATTCCACACATTCCAAAGTATACTGGTACACCGTTTCGAAACTTCTTGTACCATAAGGTGCGCGGGCATTATCGCCCATATAGACATAATTGTATTGCGGCAGTTTATCAACTATCTCTTTCAAAACAGTTAATCCGCCATAACCACTATCAAATACACCTATGGGACCATTTGCCTGCATATATCAAAAATAAGAACCATCCGCCAGAGGCGGATGGTTCTTACATTTTATTCAATGGTAAATTAGTTCTTACCTGGAGTCTTTACCGGGGCTTTCGAACCGCCACCACCTTGTGCCGCTTTCAAAGCATCTTCTACTTCCTGTGGAAGTTTCAACTTCATTTTCTGGGCAACTTTAATGCTCAGGTTGTCATTGATAGGTGTTTGAACATAAGGGTGGAATGCATCTGCCTTAAACACATGCGTATATTTTTGCTCTGTTACAATTTCCTGCAGGGCATTAAATATTTTTTCGAGATATGGTTTCAGGAACTCCTGTTCTTTCCCCTGGATCTTCTGGTTCTGGTATTGCTGCCAGCCCTGGATCTTTTGAAATGCTGTTGCCAATTGTTTTTGAACATAGCCTTTTTTCGCTGCAGACATAGTAGCAGAATCTTTCTTATAAGCACTGTCCGTACGCTTGTAATCATCGATCGTGTAATCATATTCGACCCTCAGGGAATCGTCCATGTAACGCTGTAATGCGGAATCAACTCTTTGCTGTATACCTGGAATCAGGCTCAATACAGTCTGCTCGTCAAAGATCCCTATTTTAATTTGCTGCGCTTTCGTGTTGGTCGTTGATAACACGCTTATTGCGAAGATCATACACACGAATAAACCTTTTTTCATTGTTGTTGTTTTATTTTTAATTGATAGTTGCAATTAGTTCTTGATACCCAGTTCTTTCAGCACTTCCTCGCTTTTGTCCAGTTTTGGGTCGGCAAATATAACGGTAATTCCTTCACTTTTATCCAATATGAAGTCATAGGCATGCGCTATGGCTATCTTTTGTATGGCGTTATATACTTTGTCCTGTATGGGTTTAACGATTCTTTGTCTTTCTTTGAACAGGTCGCCCTCATACCCAAATCTCTTTTTCTGCAGGTCGCGCACTTCTTTTTCTTTATTAAACAGTTCGGTCTCTCTTTTCTTTTTCAGTTCATCGCTCAGCATAAATTGCTCGGCGTCATAATTCTTATACATCTTGTCCAGCTCCGCCTGCCTGTCATCAATTTCCTTCTGCCATTGGTTGCTGATATCCTGTAATTTTTTATCGGCATCCTTGTAATCTGGCATTTTATCAAGGATATATTTTGTGTCAATGATGGCATATCTCTGTGCGTTAACACTGAATGCCATGAGCAACGAGCCGAAAACAATAAGAAGTATCTTTTTCATACAACATTTTTTTTCGTGAATATTATTCGGCTTCAAAGCCCAGCATAAATGTAAAGCGCGAAGCGTCTTTTAATCCTACGCCGGGTGTAAACCTGTCTAACCCTATCCCGTAATCAAATCCAAGCAACCCAAACATAGGCAAAAAGAAACGCATCCCGATACCCATTGACCGTCTTAATTTAAAAGGATTGTAGTCCTTAAAGTCATACCAGCCATTAGCAGCCTCATAAAAAGCTTCAGCATAGATGGTACTGCTGGCACCAAGGCTCAAAGGATACCTCAACTCCAATGTATATTTATTAAACATGGTGAAATACTGTGTGGCCGAGGTTTGGTCGGGATTGATCTTTGGGTCGGATGTCTGGTAAACAGGATACCCTCTTTGTGAAATGATATCATACCCTAATAAAGCATACTGGTTGCTCAGGCCTGCATCACCCAATTGAAAACGCCCAAAAGGTGATATCTGCAAGCCAGAATTATATCTTCCAAGGAAACCATATTTCGCTGCCAATTTCAACACAAACATTTTGTGATCTTCACCGCGCGGCTTGCTTAGGGGAACATACCATTCAGCATTCAATCTCCATTTATGGTATTCTATCAGCCTGTACGGATTTGCTTCATGAACAATACTCTTATCTATCAAAGAATAAGGTGGCGTTAACTGCAGGCTCAGCAATAAGTTAGATCCGCTGCGCGGGAAAAGAGGCGCATCCACTGAAGATCGTTGCAATGCCACTTTGAAATTAAAATCATTCGCAGTACCATTATTAAAATTAGGAAGGCTCACCTGGTTGATATAATAGTTCACCAGTTTATACCTTGTATAATTAAAGCCGGTAGATAAAGAAAAATAATCATCGGGCCATTTCAACTGCTTGCCCAGGTTAACTGCCAGTCCTGTAGTTTCAATATAAGATTTATCGGCAGCGGCACTGGTATATGTTCTTGTAACAGGATCGTATGCATTTGCATACTTGGTATCATATATTGACAGTGTCAGCGAATTTCTTTTTTTACCACCAAGCCATGGTTCAGTAAAGGACATGTTGTATGAACGGAATGCTTTACCATTACTTTGTACCCTGAGGCTAAGTTTTTGTCCATCACCCACAGGCAATGGATCCCATCCTGCTTTCTTGAAAATATTTTTTGCGGAAAAGTTATTGAACGTGATACCGAGTGTACCGGTAAGTCCGATCGTTCCACCAAATCCAGCACTCAACTCCAACTGGTCACTCGATTTTTCTACCAGTTGCCAGGTAACATCTACTGTGCCATCTTCGGGATTAGGAACAACATTCGGATTGATCTTTTCCTGGTCAAAGAAATTCAACTGTGCCAGCTCTCTTTGTGAACGGACCAATAGTTCACGACTGAATTTTTCTCCGGGGATCGTTCTCAATTCCCTGCGGATCACATATTCTTTCGTTTTGTCATTACCGGTGATACGGATATTTTTCCAGACAGCCTGCGGGCCTTCAACGATACGGATCTCATAATCGATCGTATCATTATAAACGGCAGTTTCTACAGCTTCAGTATGGAAGAACAGGTAGCCATCATCCTGGTACAAACCACTGATATCGCCACCTTCAGGTGGTCCACCACCTTTACCTAATTTTTTATTAAACAGTTCCAGGTTATATGTATCGCCCTTCTTGATACCCAATACTATTGACAAAACAGAATCGGGGTATTTGGCATTTCCTCTCCAGGTGATATTGCCGAAATAATATTTATGGCCTTCACTTACCTGGATATCTAAATTCAATGCACCTTTTGAATTATGATACTGAGTGTCTCTGACTATCTGTGCATCGCGGTACCCTTGTGAGTTTAAAAAATCAAGCAGGTGCTCTTTATCGTCGCCATATTTTTTTGCATCAAATTTGGAAGAGCTCAAATAATTGAACCGCATATATGGTCGCAGCGCTTTCTTTGTTTTACTGATAGAAAGAAAACCCTGATCTTTCAGGTAGTCATTAAACGTATATTTTTTTCGAGGGATAAAACCGCCACTTTCATCCGGCGGGAAAAGCGTTAACCTGGATTGCTCTTTTGTATCCTTGAATTGTTTTTTTAATTTGGATTCATCAATAGTACTTCCTGCAATAGTGATATCATTGATATGAACCTTATTCCCCCTGTCTATATTAAATGTGATATTGAGTGAGTTGTCTACACTGGTGTCTTTAGCTGCCTCTATAGAAACTTTCGCGTTTTGGTAACCCTTTTCAGCAAAATATTTTTTGATAGCTTCTATTGCAGAACGCCTCATATTTTCTGTAACAACGTGGCCTGGCACCAAACCAGTTTTACTGGCAAGGTCTTCGCTCTCTCCTTTGTGCGCTCCTTTAAAATAAAATCGCGACAAACGCGGCCTTTCAGTAACCGCTATTTCAATCCCGATATTTTTATCCTGCAGCGAAGTGATATATATTTCTACATTACTGAAATAATTCTGCGACCATAATTTGTTGATGGCTTTTGCAAAATTGTCGCCACCCGGAATGGTCACTTCATCGCCTACACTGATATTGGCAATAGAGATCAAAAGGTTCTCATCAAAATACTTGTTACCTGTGACTTTGATAGATGTTATCTTATATTTTTTGGGTGTTTTTTGATTGTAGATATTCACGAGGTCTGCCTCTATCGAAGTAACTGTAGTATCCTGCGAATATGCGAACGAACCAACCATGCTTGTAAGGAACGCCAACACTAAAAATTTGTACACTTTCTGCATCCGTATGGGGTTTGTAGACATTGAAACTGAAAACGTTGCCTCTGGGCGGATTTCAGCAGTTGTTTTAGTATTTAAGAGGGGCAAATTAAAGGGAATATTTAAAAGTCTTTGTTAAATCAACCGCAGCATGCTACGCCAGTTGGGTTTCTTCCTGGATCTGCCTGCCGGTTTTACCATATCTTCTTTCCCGGTTCTGGAAATCAATGATGGCCTCGTAGAGGTTTTCCTTCCTGAAATCAGGCCAGCGGGTATTGGTAAAGTACAATTCGGCATAAGCAAGTTGGTATAAAAGAAAATTACTGATCCGGTATTCGCCACCGGTACGTATCATCAGTTCCGGATCGGGGAAATTACTGGTGCTCAGGTATTGCTGTAAAGTATCCTGGTTAATGGTTGCAGGATCAATTTTACCTGATTTCACATCCCGTCCTATATTTTTTACTGCATTTACCAGTTCCCACCGGCTGCTGTAACTCAATGCCATCAAGAGGTTGAGCCCTGTATTCAGCTTTGTCATCTCCAGCGCTTCCTGCAATTCGGTAAAAGCAAGTTTTGGCAACATATTCATATCGCCGATCACATGCAATCTGATATTATTCTTATTGAGATCGTTCACTTCCTTACGGATCGTATCCACCAGCAATGTCATCAACCCATCTACTTCCTGCTGCGGCCTATCCCAGTTCTCGGTACTAAAAGCATATAAAGTGAGGTATTCTATGCCCAGTTCGGCACATCCTTCCACGATATTTCTTACACTCGCCACGCCGTGAAAATGACCATATAGCCTGTCCTGGCCCTTCTCTTCGGCCCATCTCCCATTACCATCCATGATAATGGCTATATGCCTGGGCAACCGTGTCTTATCAATCTGTTCCATTAATAGTGAAATTCAATTATGGCGGCAAAAATAGTGAAATGCGCGCTCCGCGGGGTATTTTTCGGTGTGACGGCTCCCGAATTGGCGGGATATCCTAATGTTTAGGGCAGCGGTACGACTGTAGGTTGAAGGAAACACCAAACTGGATGCTGGCATAAGAATCTTTCTGAAGGCTATTGCCACGCTGTCTGCCTTTGATGCCAATCGGCGCCCCTGTTTCATAACTTCTGTCCTGTAACAGGTACCCCACAGTTGGGTTACCATTGGCATCGGGCGGAAATGCATCGGGTGCATAGCTACCACTTACATCATCCAGGTAATCGGTAGTGGTAAACCGGTAAGATATTTCTCCAAACAGGTTCACACCCTCATTCAACGCATATTTAAAGCCAACGGCAATAGGTATACAAATAGCGATATTATTATAAGGCTTCAGGCTTGGATACAAGGAACTTCCCTGCCCTTCTGTACCCAACGGACGAAGAAAATATTTTACACCATTCAGATAAGCATAGGGATCGTATGAAAAAACACCAACTCCCAGGCTCACATAAGGCGTATATCTGTATTCTGAAAAACCGGGATAGAATTTAAAGAAATTAAAATCGCCGCTCAAAGTCAACTCCCATAAATCCGTATTAAAACTGAGGTTACGGGCTTTTTGTATTGCATTGCTGGAGTATACATCTGAATAACCCAGCATCATATAATTGGCAGCCACCTTCATTCCCACATAATTGTTGAATTGCTTCCTGTAAAAGAGGCCTGCCGCCATCTTTGGGTGAGAGATCGATACATTATCATTCAGGTCGCCAAAATAATGGGCCAGCCCGGTTGAGAAACCAAATTCCCCCTGGTGCACAAAAGGTTCCAGCAATTGAGCACGACTGCAATGCAGGCCAAGGGTAAACAAAACGAGTATGGTCAGTTTTTTAAACATTAAGCACTGTAAATATAAAGATGATTGATTTTCAATATCGTTAAAATTTAGTTTCTTTTATCCAGTCCCCAGGTAAGTTTGGTACGTAAAGTGGACAGGAAACTGTTCTCATTCAGCCTTACCAGGTTAATAGAGAATTTTTCTTTTTTAACTGCCAGTTCTATATTCTTATCAACGATCTCTTTGCGGGCATCCAGCGCACAGATAAACTGATCAGCACGCCCCTCCACTTCAAATGATATCACATTATTATCCGGAACAATGATGGAACGAACATTCAGGTTATGCGGGGCAACCGGTGTTATCACAAAACTGGAAGATTCCGGGAAAAGTATTGGCCCATTGCAACTCATATTGTATCCTGTGGACCCGGTGGGTGTAGAAACGATCAACCCATCAGCCCAATAGGAGTTAAGGAATTCGCCATTCAGATAGGTATGTATCTTGATCATGGGTGATGTGTCTCTTTTATGAATAGCAAATTCATTCAAAGCAAAAGGTGCATTATCGAACAGGGGCCTGTTCGCATCTACATGTATCAAACTACGCTTATCAACCACGAATGTCCTGTTCACCAGCGCATCCACTGCGATCTCCAGGTCACTGGGACTAATACTGGCCAAAAACCCGAGCCTCCCAAAGTTGATACCTAAAATGGGAATATTGCTGTCTCCCACCAATGTTACTGCATCCAGCATAGTGCCATCCCCGCCAAGGCTGATCAGGCATTCCACATCTGTGCCAAGGTCATCAGACACCTGGAATGGTGTCAATTTTTCGAGCATCGAAGCAGGCAATGAATACTGGCCAAGCAAAGGACGGTATATTAATATGCCTATTTGGTGCTGTGATAATGCTTCCAGTAACACTTGTAATGGGTTACCCTGTTCCAGGTCTAAACCCCTGCTATAGATGGCTACTTTCATGGTTAGATATTGAGGTAGGCCATTAAATGATTATAATTCTCTTTTACCTCATTGGCATATTGTTCCTCACCAAAATAATAACGCACATGGTAATCGTATCGCTGAAAAGTGGCAACAATATCACTGATCTCTGATCTGTTTAATTTAATAGCAACGATGATCATTCCTGTATCTGGTTCAACAGAAGTATTTAGCTGCGTGATATATGCATCATTGGTTTCCACCAACCTGCTGATCTCACCAAAAGAATAATTTTTCTTTTCCATTTCCAGTACGATCATTCCACCGGGATCTGCTACGCCAACAAATTTTGAGAGGCCACGCAAAAGATCGGCGGCTGTTATCACTCCTAATAATTCCTGCTGGTTATTAATAACAGCCAGTAACGACACATTCATTTCCGTGAGCACTTTTACAGCTGCAAGAAAATGTTCTTCATTCTTTACAGAAGCTTTGATCAGATGCGGTTCAAGTGAGGCCAATAATCCATTCTCATCCGCATCAAGTAAATCATCTTTGCTAACCATGCCCGCATATTTTTCTTCGCTCAATACGGGCAGGTGCAGTGTATCATAATCTTCCATCAACTGCAATGCAAATGAAACCTTGTCAAAGAGGTTCACTGCGGGGTAATTGGTATGTATGAACTGTGACGCTAACATGTTGTCTTTCTTGTATGATCAACTACAGCCCGTGCTGTTTAATTTGCAGGCCCTTTCATTTTTCCGAGGAACTGGTTGAGTATAACATTAAACTCAGCCGGCACTTCCATCATTGGCGCATGCCCGCATTTATCAATAAAGTATAATTCGCTGTTAGGTATAAGCCTGTTGAATTCCCTTCCTACAAATGGAGGTGTGATCGTATCATTATTACCCCAGATCAGTAAAGTAGGTTGTTTGATATTATTCAATTCCTCGCCAAGGTTACTGCGGATAGCGCTTTTAGCAAGTGCAATGATCTTGATCACCTTGATACGGTTATTCGTTATTTCAAACACTTCATCCACCAATGTTTTATCTGCAACCGCTGGATCGTAAAAAGTAAGTTGTGTTTTTGTTTTGATGTATTCGTAATCGCCGCGTTTGGGATAACTGTCGCCCATGCCATTCTCAAATAAACCCGAACTACCCGTCAGTGTCAGTGTCCGGATCTTTTCAGGATGTTTTAATATATGTATCAATGCCACATGCCCACCCAATGAATTACCCAGCAGGTGAATATTTGTGTACCCTCTTGCTTCAATAAATCGCTGAACATATTTTTCCAACCCGCTTACAGTAGTATGAAAAATATCCAGGTCAAATAATGGCAGAATAGGAACCACCACTTTGTGTGTACGGCGGAAATATTCTACCAGGTCCTGGAAATTGCTCATAGCTCCAAATAATCCATGCAGCAGCAAGAGCGTTTCGCCCTCACCTTCTTCAATAAATTTGAACTTGTCTTGTTGTCTGATCTGGTAATTCATTCCTGTTGTATGACTGCCTGTTGGTTGTTTACAAATAAAGGTAAAATTCGGTGAAAAACGCCACAGGAGCACCGTTGTTAGCTGAACGATAATGCGTTGCTTGCTAAATTACCACATTTATGCAAAATTCCTGCTATATAACTGACCTATTTAACATGTTCGCCTATGGACCCGAAAAATGTTTCGAGTTGCGTAAACAGGTCTTTAAAAAAAGGTAAGATGGATCCAATGCCATTGATGAGTTTTGGCCCAAGTGGCTGCACCAAAGAATAGCAGCGCGAAGTTTCTATCATATCCTGTTTTAGTAAATGCATTTTTTCTGCAAAGAACAATACCACGCTGAATACTGCTGTATATACTGCCACATAAAAAATGATACCGCCCAAACGGTTGATCCAGCCCAGCATTAACAGTTCGGCACTTTTCTGGATCATTCGAGCACCTAACCGAACCAGTAATATCACGCCTATCATCACTATTAAAAATGAAATGAATGGTAACCATTTTGCACCAATATTGGTACTGTTATGCAGCCACCCTGCAACAAGCGACGATAACTTCATCGCAGCTGCAAGTCCAATGATGATCGCTAAAAATGAAAACACAGCGGCGATCAAACCGCGGCTATAGCCCTTGAAAACAGCTATGCATAAAATGATGACCAGGAAAAAATCTATTGCCATGAACTTGAGTTAGAACAATTTATTTGCTTAGCAATTCTTTTACCACAGCCGAAATGGCTTTTCCATCTGCTTTTCCGGCAAGTTGTTTGGTAGCCGCACCCATTACTTTACCCATATCTGCCGGAGAAGAGGCACCTGTTTCAGCAATGATCTTAGCAATGGCATCTTTTAATTCGGGTTCGCTCATTTGTGCGGGAAGGAATTTTCCGATGATCGCAATTTCTTCCTGCTCTTTCTGTGCAAGGTCGTTACGGTTTTGCTGGGTGAATATTTCCAGTGAATCTTTTCTTTGTTTGATCAATTTCTGCAGCAACTTTAATTCGCCATCCTCAGTGATCACACCACCCGCACCCGGATCGGTCTTTGCTTTAATGATCTCTGCTTTGATAGCACGCAATCCACGCAAGCCTGCTTCATCTTTTGCTTTCATGGCTTCTTTCATTTCTCCCATTACTTTTTCTTCGAGGTTCATAACAGTTGTTTTTGGGTGATGATTATAGTTTGTTTTCTTTGGCCTGGTTGTCTTTGAATTTTTTCATAAACTCTTTTGCAAATTTTTTCATGTCTTCTACTTGTCCCGGTTGCTGAGTGGCCCTGCCATAAGCGTCTGCCATTCCCATAAGCGTCTGGTAAAAAAAATCTGCCATCTCATCTACCATCATGTCTTTGGTCCACAGGTCAATGCGCAAAGCACTTCTATCGGCCCCATCCCAGAAAGAAAGCATGATAGCTTTTGCGCGTTGTGCCATATCAGCCGTGCTATCGGTGGCCTGCCAGTGAATTTCCTGTGGTATTTTGTCTTTGTCGAGATGAACATCTACTTTGATCGTTGAAGTATGCATGATTCCCTTGATTGAATTTTTTGGTGTGATCCCGCATCCCGAATCAGTCGGGAGGGAAGGAAGCAAAAATAAGATAAAGCTGAAGTGTGAGCAAGTTAAGTCAGTCCCTGGCCTGTCCAACTGCATTCAAAATACTCTCCCACAATAGTTCCGCGCTTCGTTCCCAACTGAAATGGGCTGCCTGCGATTTTCCTTTTTTAATCAATTCATTACGCAAAGATTCATCTTTATATACTGCCATCATTTGCTGTGCGATGGTATCCGGGTTATTAGGATCGGCATACAACAATGCATCTGTACCTATTTCAGCCATGCTGCTTTTTTCGGTCGTAATAACCGGCACCCCGCATTGCATGGCTTCCACTACCGGCACCCCAAATCCTTCAAAAAAAGATGGGAAGAGCATTGCGTATGCTGAAGCTGTGATCTTAGCCAGCTCTTCTTCCGGCAAATAATCCATCAATACCACATCTTCCCGGTGCTTATACGTTTTTATTTTTTCAAACAGCCTGTTGTCATGCCGTACTGAGCCTCCTGCTACCAGCAATTTCATATTGCTTTGCTGTCTTTTTTTAAACAGGGAAAATGCTTTCAATACATTCAACAGGTTCTTTCTTGGTTGCATGCCGCCCATGAACAGGAAATATTCTTTTCCATCGGCATGTATTGTCTTTACCTCTTGTTGTATTTCATAACTGGCGGGTTGAAAGACAGGTTTTGCTGCACTATATACCACATCTATTTTTTCCGCGGCCGTTCCATATTGTTGTATGATATCATTTTTCGAAAACTCTGACACCGTTGCTATGCGTGTTGCTTTACGCAGGAAACGGGGAGTAAAAAACCGGTAATAAAATAAATGCCAGGCCGGGATGAATTGAGGATAATGCCTGAAAGCCAGGTCGTGCAATACCAATAGCTGTGGTGTATTTGTGTTTAGGCTGCAGAAACCATAGGGCTGCACAATAATATCAGGATTAAAGGAACGCAGTGCCAGCGGTAGTTTTATATCGTACCAGTATCTGAAGGATATTGCCTGCCTCGCCTTCGGGGAAACGATGATGGGGGTGATATTTGGGCTGAAAATAAACCTTTCATCAAAAGGCCTGTCGAACGCAAAAATAAATTCATGCTCAGGATGATCTTTTGCAAGCCGGCTGAATATCTCCTGTACAAAATACCCATAGCCCTCGAGCTTGTCTTTTTGGAGAAAAATGGTATTGACGGCGATACGCATCAGCGGGCAAAGGTAGGCATGCAAAAAGGCAACTCAAA
The DNA here is from genome assembly GCA_903884185.1 of uncultured Chitinophagaceae bacterium. Classification (GTDB taxonomy): domain Bacteria; phylum Bacteroidota; class Bacteroidia; order Chitinophagales; family Chitinophagaceae; genus CAISDV01. The sequence goes on from CAISDV010000138.1 coordinate 19,678, forward strand.
ATCAAAAAAAATAATACAGTAGATTTTTATTTATTTTTCAGCCATGATAAAAAAAGCACTCCTTTTCTTCGCAGTCATTGCAGCATTGAATGCCTCTTCTCAAAATACACTGAACGTTCAACTCAATAAAGCAAATTACGAGATCGGAGATAGTATTATTTTTAGTTGCACACAGCCGGAGTTGATAAAGGATAGTAATGTTGCAGCGACATTAAATGTATGGATCGAAAATATCATCAGCCATAAAAAATGGTTTTACAGGTATCCTATGCTCAAGGGCATGGCGGCAGGACAACTTATCATTTCTGACCTTCTCTCTAATGGCGATTACGCAATGAATTTTGTGGTGCAAAGATCTTTTTTCAGTATTGATGGAAAGGTAGCCGACTATAGCCGCAGGGATGGCGAGCTCAATTATATCATGTTCAATAAAGACGGATCGTCTTTTACCGGCAGCGTAATACCCGCGCCCGACGGCGTTTTCAGGGTACCCGGACTACTCTTTGAGAATGAAGCGTCTTTTGTATTCACTCCTTCCAAAAAAAATACTGTGAATGAACTGGACATTGAAATTGTTACGCAACTGGATTCTACGTTTAGCCCGTATGCTACCGCAACAAAATTGATCCATCTTGGCGAAGGGAAAATATCGAATGCCGTAGCTGCAGATTATCATTTTAGTTATGATTATTTCTATACACAGGCCATCTTACCTAAAGTGATCGTAAAGACAAAGAAAAAAACAGAACCCGATGAACCGGGCGAAACTGTTACTGCCAACGGTTATGTTTTTGATGGATTAAAAAGTAAGGACATCGCAAATTCTACCACCATCTACCAGTTTTTACAGGCAAGGATACCGGGACTGATGGTTTCGCCAAATGGCAAAGGCGGATATATTGTTACCTGGCGAAGGGAGCGTGTGTCGGTATTCCAGGATCGTTTCAGGGTTACAACCGATACCTATATCAACACACAAGACATTGCAAAAATAAGAGTGTACATGAGCCCTTCGGGAAGAGGATCGATATCTGTTACAATGAAAAAAGGAAGTGAGCGGCTACCCGAATCCAAAGGCAATCACCGATTTGAAATATCAGGTTATACGCCCGCGGGAATTGTCTGGAGATAAATCGCTTGCGAGTCAGAAAGATAATGTGACCTCAAAATCTCGACGAATCATAAATCAGCGCGCGTTTATTTGCGCGGCTACAATAGTGATTTCGCTGCAATATCTAACCGTGGTTAATATCTAAATTAGTAATCATATAGTAACAATGAAAGTATTTAAAGTTAGGCAAAAAAAGTAAGTAGATTAAATTTTTCTTAGCTTAATCATATATCCTTGTTCTTGATATACAATATCTTTGTATTCGTATTTTTTAAAGGTAGAATTATTTTGTTTTTCCACAAAAGTTTTTAGTGTTCCAATTCTGTTAAATTCCAAATCCATGTTTTTCGGATGTGTTATGCTCACTATTAAAGAATTTGTAAGCCTAGCTGCTGTAAAGTAAATTGAGTCGTCGGCTAAAAA
>CAISDV010000139.1 GCA_903884185.1 uncultured Chitinophagaceae bacterium
AAGTAAGATGTGTGAGCAGAAGTCGTGCGAGGGCCTCATCATCGTCACAAAATCATCAAACAAAGACCATGACTCATGCGGGCCGGGAGTGGCTTCGGGATGATATTGAACACTGAAAGCAGGTTTGTCCTTTAAACGGATACCTTCTATGCTCTCATCATTGAGATTGAGATGTGTTACTTCTACATTGGCGTGTTTACGCACTGCTTCCGGATCAACACCAAAACCATGATTCTGTGTAGTGATCTCGCACAGCCCCGTAATAATATTTTTTACAGGATGATTTAATCCGCGATGCCCGTGATGCATTTTAAAAGTAGGGATATCATTTGCCAGCGCTAATAACTGATGCCCAAGACAAATACCAAAGAATGGTTTCTTCTCCTTCAATATCTCTTTTATCGTAGATACAGCATAAGGCATAGCAGCAGGATCGCCAGGGCCATTGGAAATAAAAAACCCATTGGGCTTAAATTCCTTCAGCCTGCTCAAAGGAGTTTTTGCAGGATGCACGCGTACATGCGCACCACGTTCCACCAAACAATTCAATATATTTTTCTTCACGCCAAAATCAAGCACTGCCACTTTTAAAGTGGAGGACGGATCACCCAGTTCATATTCTTCTGTTGTACTCACTGTACTTGCCAGTTCCAGCCCATCCATGTTCGGGCATTTCTTTAATTCGGCTTTCAGTTTTGCCAGGTCGGTTATTTCTGAAGAGATGATACAGTTCATGGCACCCTTTGTGCGCACATGGCTCACCAATGCCCTTGTATCAATATCTTCAATTGCAACGATCTTATTTGCCACGAGGTAATCCTGCAAAGAACCATTTGCTTGTATACGACTGAACTGTTCTTCCAGGTTCCTTCCTATCAGCCCGCGGATCTTTACTGTACTGCTTTCCACATCTGTATCCTTCACACCATAATTGCCGGTGTGTACATTGTTCATGATCAATACCTGCCCGGTGTAGCTGGGGTCTGTAAACACTTCCTGGTAGCCCGTCATACCTGTATTAAAACAGATCTCGCCTGTAGTGGTGCCTTTCATTCCAAATGCATGGCCATGAAAAACAATTCCATCTTCTAATAATAAAACCGCAGGTTGCTGTGTGGAAGCCATTGATGTTGATTTGTTTGCAAAGAAATAATCTAAATTCTATTTATGGTGAAACGGGGGTGAAATTTTCTTCACATTCCGCTTACTATTGCCGGTTTTTGTAATTCGTGACCCATTTACTGAATTCATCTTTTATTACCTGGTCAATGTTTTGCTTAGTTGCTCCGTCCCAATAATACTGATAATCCTCCCCATCCAAGTCGTCTTTCGCATAGTAAAGGAGATAAAAGTTCATATAATCTTTATTATAACCCATATCCAAGCAAATGTCCCTTAATTCCCGTAAGGCTGATAAATAACCTTTCGGATTTTCAATGGTCTTTGTTATAATAAAAAGAGCATAATCTTCTATTGCCTTTTGTTTGTTGCTATAATCAAGATGCAATTCAAGTAGAATTTTTCTTGTCAACTCTTGGAGCCCAGTTTCATCATATGGTCTTGTCATTCCAGCAAGCATATAAAGGTTATCCGATTCATAACCCGCTTCGACCATTTCAATCGCCCAATCAATCCAGCTTTCGTCAATTATCTCGTTAAAAGCCTTTTTCTTTAAAATTTTATATGTTGATAAGACGGATTCCATCGATCATTTAACTTACTAATTCAAGTGCATAAAAAAAGGCAAAACCGTTAAGCTTTGCCTTATATAAGATCATTGAATATTCATTTATTCAGCAGCTTTATCAGCTTCAGGCGCAGCTTCGGTTGTTTCTGCTCCCGAAACTTCGGGATCTGTTGCTTTAGGTTCAACTTTCTTTGAACGGCGTGTTTTCTTGGCCGGTTCAGCAGTTTTAGCAACACCTTTACCATAGATCTCGTTGAAATCAACCAGTTCTATCATGGCTTTTTCGGCGTTATCACCTACGCGGATACCTAATTTCAGGATCCTTGTATAACCACCCGGGCGGGATGCGATCTTTGGCCCAACCACTGTAAACAATTCTTTCACTGCAGCTTTATCCTGCAAATGGCTGAATATGATCCTGTGCTGGTGCATGATCTCTTCCTTGCTTCCTGCTTTCTTGGTCTTGGTGAGCAATGGCTCAACATAAGTACGCAAAGCTTTGGCTTTTGCAAGAGTAGTAACAATACGTTTGTGTGTAATGAGTTGGCTTGCGAGGTTATTCAGCAAGGCAACCCTGTGGGCCTTCTTACGGCCGAGGTTGTTGGTTTTGTCTCCGTGACGCATGACTTGTAGTTTTATTCATCTGCACCGTGTCAGGAATTGCAGATGTTGTTATAAAAAATAAGGTAGAAAGCTCTTACGAACCTACTACCTCATTGTATTTAGTTATCCAAATTGTCTAATCCCAGTTTCTGCAAGTCCATTCCAAAGCTCAATCCTCTTTCTGTCAGTACCTGTTCAATTTCACTCAAAGATTTCTGCCCGAAATTCCTGAATTTCATCAGGTCTTCCTGTTCGTACTGTACCAGTTCGCTCAGGCTGTTGATCTTTGCAGCTTTTAAGCAATTGAATGCACGTACAGAAAGATCCAGGTCTTCCAATGGTGTCTTCAATACTTTGCGCAACTGCAATACCTGTTCGTCAACCACATCTTCTTTCTTGTCTTCCTTGTTATCGAAAGTGATGTTCTCATCAGTAATGATCATCAAATGCTGGATCATGATACGTGAAGCCTGCTTTACAGCATCTTCAGGATGAATAGTGCCATCGGTAGCAACATCCAGGATCAGTTTTTCATAATCCGTACGTTGTTCCACACGATAGTTCTCGATAGAATATTTTACATTCTTAATTGGAGTATGGATAGAATCAATAGCGATGTATCCAAACACGCTATCCTTCAATTTATTTTCTTCTGCTGGAACATAACCACGGCCTTTGGCGATAGTTAATTCAATTTCCATTTTAGCAGTAGTGTCCAGTGTGCAGATCACCAGTTCAGGATTCATTACCTGGAAGTTCTGGCTGATATCACCGATCATGGCAGCTGTAATCTCTGTGCGGCCCTTGATAGATAAGCTGATCTTTTCATTGGCTACTTCATGATCAACATGTTTCTTAAAACGTACTTGCTTTAAGTTGAGGATGATCTCGGTAACATCTTCTGTAACGCCCTTGATGGTAGCAAACTCATGGTCAACACCTTCGATCTTGATACCAACAATAGCATAACCTTCCAATGAGCTCAGCAGTACCCTGCGGAGTGCATTGCCTACAGTTAAACCAAAGCCCGGTTCAAGCGGACGGAATTCAAATAATCCTTCGAAATCGGTTGCTTTCTGTAAATCGTGCTTGTCTGGTTTCTGGAAATTTAATATGGCCATATTAAAACCTGTTTTTATTTTACCTTGATCTACTTGCGTAAATCAAGCAATTTGTGAGTATGATTATTTAGAATACAATTCCACGATCAGTTGTTCCTTGATGTTCTCAGGAACGCTTTCCCTTTCAGGATAAGTAATGAAAGTGCCTTTCTTATCGGCCTCATTCCATTCTAACCAGCTGAACTTAGGATTCTTGCCCTTGAGATTACCAAGAACAGAAGCATTTGCCGCACTCTTATCCTTCAGTCCAATAACATCACCCGCTTTGCAGGAATAGGAAGGAACGTTCATCACTTCACCATTCACTGTGATATGCTTGTGTGCAACTAACTGGCGTGCGCCGGGGCGACTTGGTGAGATACCCAGGCGAAAAACTGTATTGTCGAGCCTTGCTTCCAGCAATTTGATCAGGTTTTCACCTGTAACACCCTTGATACGCGATGCTTCTTCAAATGTTTTGCGGAACTGGCGCTCTAACACTCCGTAAGTGTATTTCGCTTTCTGTTTTTCCTTTAACTGTAAAGCGTATTCGCCGAGACTCTTACGTTTACGTGCGGCACCATGCTGGCCGGGAGGATTACTGTTTTTCGTGAGCCATTTGCCATTTCCTAAAATAGGCTCTCCGAAAATTCTTGAGATCTTGGTCTTTGGACCTGTGTAACGTGCCATTCTTTTTTATGTTTTTGATTTTTTAGTGACGATACACGATCATTAAAAATCTAAAATCGATCGAGTACCCTGTTTATATTTACGATTTGCAGATATACGATTTACGATTTTTTCAAATCCCAAATCTCCCATCCCAAATCACACATCCCGAATTTCGCATCCCCTATCCCGCATCTCGAATCGCTAAACCCTTCTCTTCTTCGGAGGCCTGCAACCATTATGCGGCAAAGGAGTTATATCCTTGATGGAAGTAACTTCAATACCATTCTGTGAAATGGAGCGGATAGCGCCTTCTCTTCCTGCACCCGGTCCTTTTACAAATACATCCACACGTTTCAAACCTGCATCTACTGCAACTCTTGCAGCATCAGCAGCAGCCATCTGTGCGGCATAAGGTGTGTTCTTTTTAGAACCCCTGAAGCCCATTTTACCGGCAGAAGACCATGAAATAACCTGGCCTTGTTTGTTGGTAAATGCTACGATGATGTTGTTGAAAGTGGCGGAGATACGCACGTCGCCAGAAGATTCTACTTTCACTACCCTTTTCTTGGTAGATGTCTTAGGGGCGCTGCCCTGTGGTTTTACTGTTTTAGCCATGATTGATTTGAGGTGATCGTTTTTAAATATGCCCCTACTTCCATTGCTGGAGATCCGGTGGCTTTATTATTGATAAATCCCAAATCCATGTTTGATGGTATTTGGGATCATTATCCTATTTCTTAGGCGCCTTCTTCTTACCGGCAACTGTTTTACGCTTGCCTTTACGGGTACGGCTGTTTGTTTTTGTACGCTGTCCACGAACAGGTAAACCCTTTCTGTGACGCAGGCCACGGTAGCACGCGATATCCAGCAAACGCTTGATGCTCATTTGAACCTCACTGCGCAATGCACCTTCTACCTTGAATTCAGTATTGATGATATTACGGATAGCATTCTGTTCATCATCATCCCACTGGTTCACTTTCTTGTCATAGCTGATACCAGCTTTATTAAGGATATATTGGGCTTTAGAACGGCCTATTCCGAAGATATAGGTCAGTCCAATTTCTCCCCTTTTATTTTTTGGTAAGTCGATACCGGCGATACGAGCCATACTTATTTTAGATTTACGATTTAATATTTACGATTTGCAGTGACGCTGCGAGTTCGATCAACATGATTAACCCTGCCGCTGTTTAAAGCGAGGATTCTTTTTGTTGATCACGTACAGTTTGCCCTTGCGTTTTACGATCTTACAATCCACACTGCGTTTTTTAATAGAAGCTCTAACTTTCATATCCTTTGTTTTTCCGGCAGCAAAGCCACCATGTTGTTATTTATATCTGAAAATGATCCTTCCCCTGGTCAGGTCATAAGGGCTCATTTCAACGCCAACCTTATCACCCGGCAAAATTCGTATGTAGTGCATCCGCATCTTTCCAGAGATCGTGGCCAGTATTTCGTGGCCATTTTCCAGCTTAACCTGGAACATAGCGTTACTCAAAGCTTCCTGGATAACACCATCTTGTTTGATCAGCGGTTGTTTCGACATACTATTTTTGGGGCTGCAAAGATATTAGAATGCAACCGAAATATGAAAATTTTATTAGGATTTGGAGCAGGATTTTAAGAATTTCCAGGATTTCAGAATGATTTTAGGGCTTAAAACAGGGGTTTTCCACATTTTGGGTCAAAAAATGCATGAAACTGTGCTTCGCATCAGGATTTTCAGAATGGAACAGAATTCACAGAATTATCCCAATTTTCAGGATTTACGATTTCTGTCAATAGTGAAATCGGATGCTAATTGTATTTAATTCTGCTAATTCTTAAATCCTGTGAATTCTGCTCCTACATGGCTTCTGTCGTTAGATGCACCTTCGTCATCTGCAAATAGGCATTTTGCAGTTCATGCACATGATGAACATTTGGGTTATGGCGCCGGTCTTCGCGGTACCAGATCTCCATTTGGGAGAAATCGCCTGCTTTAGGGATCACCAGGCGGAAAGCGCCCTTCATGTATTTTACTGAGCCGTCGTCGTTATTGTGCCTGCTGAAACTCAGCTTGAGTAATTGTTTTTCATCGAGTGGAATGGGGAACACATGGTCCTTCTCGAACCAGTATTCCTGGTCGCCGGACTGGATGCAGACCTGTTTTTCATCGCCATTCAAAAGTGTTACTTCGCCCTCAGTCTTTTTACCTTCAAAATCTCCAATAATAAAATCTCCGATCTGGATTTCATTGAATTTGATCATATAGCTTTCGTTTTATGGAGAAAAAATACAATGTTTTTTTAGAATAGGAAAATAATTTGAGAGGTATTGCCACAGAGGCACAGAAACACAGAGGGTTTTTATCTGGCTTTCTCTGTGTTTCTGTGCCTCTGTGGCTATATCTTTAGCTCGTCGTCAGCATCAGAATCACGCCAGAGGCGGACAGGTTCACAGAATTGAAGAATGATAGAATTGGATTCAAATCGTACATCGTACATCTAAAATCGTACATAGCTTCACTCAGCCCAACTCATCGTATATCCGGGATTCTCTATCTCTAATGCTTCTACCGTCAGCATCAAAGGATGAAAAGTATCTACCATCACTGCCAGTTCCTGTGTTTCTTTTTTGCCAATACTTTTTTCCACTGCCCCGGGATGCGGTCCATGAGGAATGCCGGCCGGGTGAAGTGTGAGCATGCCGCGCGTTACATTTTTACGGCTCATAAAATCGCCATCTACATAATAAAGTAACTCATCGCTGTCGATATTGCTGTGGTTATATGGAGCGGGAACGGCATTGGGGTGGTAATCATACAACCGCGGACAAAAACTACACACCACAAAATTATTTGCTTCAAATGTGAGATGCACCGGTGGGGGCTGGTGTACACGGCCAGTGATGGGTTCAAAATCGTGTATGCTGAAAGCGATCGGGTAACAGCAACCACTCCAACCGATCACATCAAAAGGATGTGATGCATAATGAAGCCCGTACATAACACCTTTCTTTTTTGTCTGGATAAGAAAATCTCCCTGCGCATCAATGGTGACAAGGTTTTGCGGCACACGGATATCCCGTTCACAATACGGCGAATGTTCCAGCAGTTGCCCGTATTTGCTTAAATATTTTTTTGGGTAACGAAGCGGCGTAAAAGACTCAACAATGAACAAACGGTTATCTGCGGAATCAAATTCTATTTGGTAGATCGTCCCGCGCGGGATAATTAAATAATCACCATAACCAAATACCAGTTGGCCATATTGGGTATGCAGTGTGCCACTTCCTTCATGAATAAAAAGCATTTCATCGGCATCTGCATTTTTATAAAAATAATCTTTCATATTTTCTTGCGGCGCGGCAAGTGAAATATGGCAATCATTATTTACCAGTATCGGCTTGCGGCTTTTCAGAAAATCTTTTTCCGGTTTTATTTGAAAGCCTTCAAAGCTCCGGTGCTTCAGCATTTTTTCTTCGGCTATGTGTGGCATCATATCCGCCGGCGCATCGGTATGTGTTATCTGCGTAGGTGGATATATATGATAGAGCAGTGAATAATCATTGCTGAAACCTTCAGTAGAAAATAATTGTTCCGAATACAAACTCCCATCCGGTTTACGGAATTGTGTGTGGCGTTTGTGGGGAACGGTTCCTAATGTATGATAGTGTGGCATTTTTATTTACGATTTATGATATACGATTTACGATTTGGTGACTGAGCTGTAACGCAGTGACAACTTTAAATCAGTGAAACTTTGCGCCTTTGCCCCTTTGCGGCTTTGCGTGAAACTGTCAGCATTAAGATTCGTAGGATTTAATAATTATAGGATTGAATTCTGTGTGCCAAAACTCATCAATCTATAACTATACCTCTGATAACTCTAAAGTAGCGAGCAGGAAGATATACTTCCATTTTCTTTTATCGATCCAGTATGTGAAGTTGCGGTGGAAAGGCATGCTGTAAAGGTAGGAAAGGTTCCAGAAGTTTAAGAAGTTTGAAAGGCTCCGTCATGTCGCCTGCCCCGCAAGTGCGGGGAATCCCCGTCCAATGCTTTTCGGGCGGGGTGAGACATCTCTTTGTACACATGATCAAATATCCCGAATCCCCACCCGACCTATACTCAAAGCCTAACAAAGGCACTCTAAACCTACCACAAACTGCCTATAACCTGCTCGAAAACCCTAATTGAAACGCAGATAAGCCCGTCCTTAATAGATGCGGCTTATCACGGGCTTGTCTCCGGCTCATCACGGGCTTATCTCGGGCTTATCATATAGTCATTGTGCCTATCAGGAGCTTTTATGATAGTACCAGGGCAGGTGATGATAGCCTTGATGTCTCTGTTATTAGTAATGCGTATAAATACTTAGTGTTTTACGTAGTTCTACGCTATTTTTTAAAGAAGTGTGGGAATACTTGTGTGGGTGAGGATGTTTTGTAGATTTAGGGGGAATGGAAAATAATTTAGACTTCATAGTCTACATGAAATATGGCATGCATACTAGCGAGTCAGTACAATCAATACTTGATAGAAAAAACAATGAATTCATCGAAGCAGGCATGATTTTTTGGGGTTATGGAGGCTCCCTTTGTCATCCAATAAATCAGATACACCCATTTGTTGAGAAGGCAATAAAAAAAAATGCAGATATTTATTTGATCATGAGCAGAACATCCTCAAGTCATTTTGGCGAAGCCATAGAATCAAAAGAATACTCTTCCAATAAAATCGATTGGATTCAAATGCCAAATGGAATACATGTTATTGGTTCTAAACATGCAATAGCTTGTGGTGAAATCAAACGATGCAATTTTGATTTGGATTTGAATTCTTATTCTGTTGGCGTTGGCAAAAGCGAGGGAATAAATCTTGGTGGTTTTATAAGAGACAGGGTTGATAAAGCTTGTGGAATTATGATTGGGAATGATACACCACAAAAAAAGTTCGTGAATATTACACTTATTTCGAGGCTAATTTTTCCTTATGCAGTTTTTATGAATTACTAAAAAAAATTATGCCTCTTTCTGGTTTCAGTTCACGAATCACATTAATAAAACAATATTAACTTCGCGAAGATTTCACCCCCATGCCAAAAATCATCCTCGCAGGCGGTACCGGTTTTGTTGGACAATACCTGGCAAAACAATTTGCAAATGCCGGTTATGAGATCATCATTATCTCCAGGCAGAAAGGCCATGTAAACTGGCAGGATACAAAAGCGGTGATTGATGCTATTGACGGTTCTGAAATGCTGATCAACCTTGCCGGCAGATCTGTGGATTGCCGCTATAACGAGAAGAATAAAAAAGAAATACTGGAATCAAGAACAGAAACCACCCGTATGCTGGGAGAAGCTGTTCTCCAATGCAACCATCCACCCGAATTATGGATCAACTCAAGTACAGCTACCATTTATCGCGAAGCATATGATCACTACATGACAGAAGCCAGCGGAGAAATAGGAACAGGTTTTTCTGTTGATGTAGCGAAGAGTTGGGAAAAAACATTCTTCGATTTCAAACTACCCAACACAAGGCAAGCGGCATTGCGCATTTCTATTGTTTTGGGTAAAGATGGTGGTGTGATGATCCCGTTTAAAAACCTTACACGCTTTGGTATGGGCGGATCGCAAGGTAGCGGTAAACAAATGTTCAGCTGGATACATATTGCAGACCTGTTCAATATCATCAGCTTTATTCAATCCAATAAAAATTTGTCTGGTGCTTTTAATTGTACCTCGCCTCATGCAGTTACGAATGCCGTGCTCATGAAAACATTCAGGCAAATAATGCATATGCCTATTGGTTTATCTATTCCAAAATTTCTTCTTGAAATTGGCGCTGTGATGATACGCACAGAAACAGAATTGCTTTTAAAAAGCAGATGGGTGTTTCCGGAAAAACTTTTAAACGCCGGATATGTTTTTGAATATCCGGAGATAGATAAAGCGCTCAATGATATTTTAACTCAGTAAAAATACTTGTATTTCTTCTCTTTTTTGTGTAAGAACATTTTTGCATTTTTGGGTTATTAAATTCAAGACAAAAATATAGTATCACCCCTTCGGGGTTTTGTTGGTCATTATCAATTTTTCTATAATAATAGCACCCCTTCGGGGTTGAAAATAAAAATCCTTGAGGATATTAAGAGTAAAAAATCAAACATTCACCACCCAACCCCAAAGGGGTGCTATGATTATAGCAAACAATCACAATTAAAACCAAACCCCGAAGGGGTGACATAAAATGCCGGGAACATTTTCACAAGTCTATATCCAGGTTGTCTTTGCCGTAAAAGGCAGGGAGAATCTAATTCAGAAAAAATGGAAAGATGACCTGAATAAATATATTGCAGGCATCATTAAAGGAAAAGAACAAAAACCGATTATCGTTAATGGAATGCCCGATCATGTCCATGCTTTCATTGCGCTACGGCCTTCAATGGCTATTTCAAACCTCGTGCGTGACATCAAAAACAATTCTTCCAACTTTATCAATAAAAAAAAGCTGGTGAAAGGGAAGTTCTCGTGGCAGGAAGGATACGGAGTATTTTCATATTCGCATTCGCAAATTGGAAATGTTTACGATTACATTCTGAACCAGGAAGAGCACCACCGCAAGAACACCTTCAGAGAAGAGTATATTGAATTCTTAAAAAAGTTCGAGATCGAATACAATGAAAAATATTTGTTTGATTGGATTGATTAATATGCAAAACATAGATGCCATTGCAGCTATGCCACCCCTTCGGGGTTTTGTTGACCATTATCAATCTTTTCTATAATAATGTCATCCCTTTGGGATTGAAAAATCCGTTCATGGAAAAATTAATGAAATACAAACATTTAAAATTCAAGTTTTATGATTTTGATATAGACCCGGAACTTTTAAATGAAAAATAAGCTGTTTAAAAAGAAAATGCTACTGATGGTGGAAACAAATGATATCATCCCCACTGGCAACTGACCGCCGTCATAATTATTATTCAGGAGAGTTATACCTTTAGCACCAATCATTGGCGTGCTAATGAAAAGAACCATCAAATATCACCGGATCATTTGGCTGCGGCATGACCTTCCTGCCGGTCTCTCTGTATTCTTTGTTGCATTGCCTCTTTGCCTGGGCATTGCACTGGCATCGGGCGCACCTCTTTATGCAGGGCTCCTCTCAGGTATGATTGGTGGATTGGTTGTTTCATTGATCAGCGGAGCCCGCCTCGCAGTTTCGGGGCCTGCAGCAGGGCTTACCACCCTTGTTGCAGCATCCATTATTTCACTGGGCGATTACAAGATATTTCTACTGGCAGTGATCATAGCAGGATTGTTTCAACTGGTACTGGGCGTTTTAAAACTAGGAGGTATTGCCAATTATTTTCCTTCATCAGTGATCAAAGGAATGTTAGCTGCTATCGGCATTCTTCTCATTTCAAAACAAATTCCATTGGCACTGGGATATGATCAACCCGACTTCTGGACAAGCGGTTTCCTAAAATTATTTTCTGCAAAAGAACTGCCGGGCAACCTTTCGCATTTTTCCCAGCATATCACAACAGGCGCGATATTGATAACAATTATTTCTTTACTCATTCTTATCCTGCTAAAGCAACCCTTCGCAAAGAAATTAAAAATGTTACCGGCTCCTTTAGTAGTGGTAGTAGTGGGTATATTGGCAAATCTTTTTTTTATATCTATTGCTCCTGCCTTCTCACTCAGGCAAACACAGTTGGTAAATATTCCTTCAAATATTTTTGCGAACATTTCCTTTCCTGATCTTTCTAAAATATTTTCTACCACTGAAATATGGAAAGATGGACTGGTGATCGGGTTGCTGGCCACCCTGGAAACACTTCTTTGTATTGAAGCGATAGATAAACTGGATAAACGAAACCATATTACTCCCATTAACCGCGAATTGGTGGCACAGGGCATTGGCAATATGGCCTGCGGCTTTCTTGGCGCAATACCTGTTACAGCAGTAGTAGTAAGAGGTGCCGCAAATGTGGATGCAGGCGGCAGAACAAAACTCTCTGCATTCACCCATGGACTGTTCCTGCTGCTGGCTGTTCTACTGATTCCCTTCCTGCTAAACAAAATACCTTATGCTTCGCTTTCGGCAATATTACTTGTAACAGGTTATAACCTGGCAAAACCGAAACTATTCCGCAATATGTGGGCACTGGGGTGGAAACAATTTATTCCATTCCTTATTACGATCATCGTGATACTTTGTACAGACCTGCTGATCGGCGTATGTATCGGGTTACTGGCCTCTGTATATTTTATTGTACAAAATAATTTTAAGGCCGAATACAAGATCACCAAAAAAGTGGTTGAAGGAATTGAAACGGAATACATCAGGCTCAACAGTAATGTTACTTTCCTGAACAAAGTAAGGCTTAGAAAAATACTTGATGATGTGCCGGAATACAGCGTACTCACAGTTGATGGGAGGGAATGTAATTTTATTGATTATGATATCCTGGAGATCATCAGCGAATATGAAAGAAAAGCGCATGACAGGCATATTGAATTGCATTTATTGGGAATTGAAAGAGTGAATGTGGAAGCGATACATTGATGCGGGATACGGGATCCGCCAGAGGCGGACAGGTGCGGGATGGGGGATACGAGATCCGCCAGAGGCGGACAGGTGCGGGATACGGGATGCGGGATGCGAGATGCGGGATACGCCAGAGGCGGACAGGTGCGGGATGGGGGATACGAGATGCGAGGTGTGGGATGATCATCGCACTATACCTTTACTTTTGAAAATTCTATATATTTCCGCAAAACAATCCACGCAGATGAAATCATACCTCTCATTATTTATCCTATTGTTTTTATCGTTCATTTCTATCCAGGCAATTTCACCTGGGGCCAAAGAAACAGCAAGCGCGAAAAAAATCATTACAGGCGCAGATCAAACAGAAATGTATATTGATTATTTAAGGAATAAAAGAGTTGCAGTATTGGCGAATCCTACTACCATTATTGGAAAAAAAAGTTTGATAGACAGTTTGCTGTCGAGGAAAATAAACATCGTAAAAGTATTTGGCCCTGAACATGGTTTTAGAGGCAATGCGAGTAATGGAGCAGTGGTAGCCGATGAAAAAGACAGCGTTACCGGTGTCAATATCATTTCATTATATGGGAAGAAAAGAAAACCATCGGCAGAGGACCTCGCGGATATTGATATCGTGATATTTGATATACAGGATGTTGGATGCAGGTTCTATACGCATATTAATGTGCTGAGAAATGTGATGGAAGCCTGTGCAGAAAATAAAAAGGAGTTGCTGATCCTTGACAGGCCGAACCCGAATGGCTATTTGGTGGATGGCCCTGTGCTGGACATGAAGTTAAAATCAGGGATCGGGCAATTTCCCATTCCTATTGCGCATGGAATGACCATTGCTGAATTTGCACAAATGATCAACGGAGAAAATTGGCTGCCCAACGGGGAACAGTGCATGCTAAAGATCATCAAGGTTAAGAACTATGCGCACGATATGCCTTATACACTGCCTGTTAACGCCTCACCTAATCTAAACTCACAACAAAGTGTTTTACTATATCCATCAACCTGCCTGTTTGAAGGCACTTATTTAAATCATGGCAGGGGAACACAGCATCCATTTCAACTGATCGGAAGCCCACTGCTAAAAGGAAAATATAGTTTTTCATTCACCCCCATCAGCCTGAAAGGAATGAGTGAAACACCACTTTTTATGAACCAGCTATGCTATGGAATTGACCTGAGAAATTATAATACCAACGAACTCAGGAAAACCAAACGGATCAACCTGCAATGGATGATAGACCTATACAATGCCTCCCCTAACCAGGACAGGTTTTTTGACAGGACCCAAAGTAATCAGATGGGCGGTATAGATGGATTGTCGGGCTCTACGGACTTTAAAGAACAAATTAAAAGCAAAAAGACCGTGCAGGAGATCTATGATTCATGGGAACCTAAGTTATCTGAGTATAAAAAAATGAGGTTGAAATATTTGCTCTATCCTTAGAAGCTTTGTTTTTCTCCTAAGTTTAATTTCGTTTACTATGAACGATCAATGGATTCCCCACCCTACCATTCTTATCGGAGAAACAGTTGAACTTGTTCCTTTGGAAAATGAACATTTAAAAGAACTGTATGCCGCAGCATCAGATAAAAAACTTTGGGAAAATATTCCGGTGGATTGCTCAAACCGCGAAACGTTTGAAAGAATTTATTCCGCCGCTATATCAGAAAGAGAAAAAAGAAACCAGTATCCTTTTATGATCATACATAAACAATCAAAAAAAATTATTGGTTCCACGCGGTTCTTTGAAATTTATCCTAACGATAAAAAGCTGGAGATCGGCTGGACATGGATCATCACCCAATACTGGGCAACAGAAGTAAACCTGGAATGTAAATTATTATTACTGCGTTTTTGTTTTGATGTTTTGAAATGCAGGCGGGTACAGTTAAAGACAGACCAGTATAATCTTCGTTCACGCAAAGCCATTGAAAAGATCGGCGGGAAATTTGAAGGCATTCTTCGGAAAGACAGGATCAAAGAAAATGGCGTATCAAGAAGCGCGGCTTATTACAGCATTATTGATGATGAATGGAATGAAGTGAAAGAAAATCTTACAAGGATGCTGGAAGAAAAAAGAAAAGACCGCGGTTGATCGCGTTACTTTAACAGCACGCTCTAACTATTCATTATCTCCACAAACTTATCCCTATCAATTTGCAGGGCATTGATGATCTGTTTCATTATTCTTTCGGGAACAGGGTCGATATGGGTTTGAATGGTAATAGGCCGTAAAAGATCAGACCTTGTCCAATGCTCATGCCCGCCGGTTGTTCTTTTATTATGGCAACCAACTTTAATTAAAAATTTACGGCAATCTCTGAGTGAGACGTTCTTTAAAACATTAATCATTAAGCAAAATCAGGTACGTTAACTTGGTACTCTGAGGTGGTATATTGCTTGTAATTAACTATTTCTTTTAATTGAGGATTAGTATTTATCAACTCTGATATCTGCGGGGCGTGCATGGGCTTTCTCTTGCTTTTTATTTTCCAGCCAAGCCTTTGCATTTCGATAAATAAAGTGTTCTTGTTTAAAGTATATCGCAGAAATTCATCCAGGACAATAGTAAGGCTCTGCCTGGCTTCTTCTTCAGTATTGCCGTAGCCAGTTAGATCAAAAGATGGCATGTAGGCGTAGCAGATATTATCCTCAGAAAAAAATAATACTGGTAAGTTTATTTTTACTGTTTTTGTTCCAAATATTTTCTCTCCTGCCAGGTTCTCTTGTTGCATAATCACAAAATTCATTAGCAAGATACAAATGATCAATCATTAATTCCTGAAGACCGCATCTTTTACAAAAGATTATTAAAACCAGTGCCTGCCAATCCCTTCCCTGAAAGGCCATGGAACTACTGCAAGGATCACAAGTAACGCAATAGTATAGAGTATTGCTGTCTTACGGGTGTTGCCACTTTTCTTTAACGATACATGCCCGATGGTAATGAGAATGATCGCAAGTATCATTCCTGAAATATGCTCCACCGCCCAGAAACGTGCAACATTATTTTTCATGATGGCTCCAAATGAGCCATACAAACTGAGCAGTTCCTGCAGCTTGAGATAATATTGATAAATTCCTATTACTAAAGTGAGGTGAGCCGATATAAGGAGCAATTTACTCCAACCCATATTTCTTTTTCCTGCAAACAGGCCAAATATATTCATCAGTAAAAAAAGAATGATCACCCAGCGGAGTATGCTGTGAAGTTGGAGAAGAAATGTATTCATGGTTTTTGTTTTGGGATGAGATCAAAGCTACGGTTCTTAGATTAGAAATGGGCACGTTACCAGTTAAAGAAACTCACGATTGATAACGAATATTTCAATTTTTCCGGGCATTTAACCGGCAACAGGAAACCAGCAACTAGCAACTAGTCCTATTCCACCCAGTCCGCAATAAACAAATTGATCCCGTGTTTGCCGCCATTATTGCGGTCTGAGGAGAAGACGATCTTCTTTCCATCGGGGCTAAACATAGGGAATGCATCAAAGCCTTTATCGTGGCTGATCTTTTCCAGTCCTTTGCCATTGATATCTGTGAGGTACATATTGAAAGGGAATCCATGCGGGTATTCATGGTTGCTGCAGAAAATAATGTGTTTACTATCTGGTGTAAAGTTGGGCGCCCAGTTGGCCTG
>CAISDV010000140.1 GCA_903884185.1 uncultured Chitinophagaceae bacterium
ACCCGCCAAAACACCCTCACGCATCGTTTTCTTAGCAAGAGGCTTGATTCTTTCTACCAAAGCGTCTCCAGCCCAATACCACCTCTTTTATAACCGATCAGCATGATCGTTTGAGTGGAAGAGGCACCGGGGAGCATATTGCAAAAGCTTACAAGATCCATCAGCTCGTTTTCATCCACATCTTTCCTGCGTTGTACAAACGTTTTCATCATCATACCCAAATGCCCCTGTGGCCCGCCAAAAGCGGTAACGCTGTATAATAATACGGCGCGGAGAAAGGGAATATGTCGAAGCAGCACCATAGGTAATAAATAATAAAAACTTTAAGCAAATAAAGTAAGCAAAAAAATCCGGAATGGAAGGATAAGAAGTTAGAAGCGGATTATAATCGGTAAAAACGGGGATCAAAATGCGAAAGAAAATAAGCACCTTTAATTGATGAAGAGAAAAGCCGTTTATTTTTTACTGGCCTTACTTGTAATGGGTTGCAGCAGTAAGTACCATCGTTTTGTAAAGGATTATACTTTTAGGTCTGCCGATGGGAAACCCGGGTATGATAATTTAGATTACTGGGCGGCGCACCCATGGAAGCACAATACAAGCGATAGTGTTCCATCGCCACTGCAAAATGATTATCACAAAGATTCTGCAGTAGATATTTTCTTCTTATATCCTACCACCTACACCGAAAAAGATAAGCCTCTTGGATGGAATGCACCCATTGATGATGCCACGATCAATGCAAAAACAGATTATACCACCATCTTATACCAGGCGAGTGTATTCAATGCTTCGGGCAGAGTATTTTCACCAAGGTACCGGCAGGCCAACCTGGAAGCATATTTCCCAATATCTGCAGAGGACACAACAAAAGCGATCGCCGCATTTGAAGAAGCTTACCAGGATATTCGCACAGCTTTTATTTATTATCTCGAACACTGGAATGGTGGTAGGCCTATCATTATTGCCTCACATAGTCAGGGTACAACACATGCTAAAAGATTATTGAAGGAATTTTTTGACGGGAAACCACTTCAAAAGAAACTGGTAGCCGCTTATTTGGTTGGAATACCCGTAGAACCCGGATACTTTACTACTATTCAGCCCTGCGCGGACCCCAAACAAACGCAATGTTTTTGTAGCTGGCGTACGCTGAAAGATGGATATAAGACAGACTATATGAAGGAAGAAAAATATACAGCTATTGTGACCAACCCGCTCACCTGGGACATATCAAAACCTAATGCAGACAGGTCTCAAAACAAGGGATCCATACTACTGAACTTTAATAAACTGGTTTCAGGAGTGGCTGACGCAAAGGATGGTAACGGGGTAATATGGACAAGAAAACCGAAATTTTTCGGGAACATTTTCCTAAGTGGAAAGAATTATCATGTAGCTGATTATAACCTGTATTATTTGAGTGTGAGGGAGAATGTGCAGCAGCGGTTCAACATGTGGCTGAGAGAATAAAAGGCCTCGCTAAAAAAAGCAAGGCCCATTGTTATACATACCCCAATTGAAAACGAACTATTTTTTAATAAACCTGATAGATTGTAAGAACTCTTCGCCACAAAAAGCATTCAAGACATACATCCCGCTGTTCAGATCGCCCAGGTGAATGGGTAATTGCTGGCTTCCTTCGTATACACGTGTCTCAAATGATTTTGCCATTTTTCCCTGCACATCAAGAACCTTAACAGTAAGGTGGCTGTCTTTGTTGGCAACAACATTTAGTACGCTGTTGTTTTGAATGGATGTTGGGTCTAAACTCCGGATATACATGGCTTTTCTTTTTAAGGTTACCAATGACAAGGCGGCGTTCATATAAATGACAACACCCTGTTTTGTTTCGCTGCTTTAAAAAATGCAAAAAGAATGCCAAAACAAAAGGAGCGCAAAAGCCAAACCGTTATTTAGCGGCCAACTCAAGTTCTTTTGGTGAAGCATCTACCAGCATAAATGTTTTAATAAGATTGATCTGCATTTCATCCAGCACAGTAACAATATTCCTGTAACTAGCCCCGGCTGTGGGTTTGATGAGCATAACCGTTCCATTACTATTGCCCCATCTTTTAGCAACCTCAGCTAATTTACTTTGAATGATTGCCCGCAACCCACTGGAAGAATAGTCAACAAAAGCGCCCGTATTGAGATCGCGCCCTTGGTAATAATATACGCGGTTATCTTCAGCAAGGACCAGGTTCAGCGTTTTGCTTTCGGGAGTGGGCGTGTTGGGGCCATCATCAGGCAGGTTCAACCGCATTGCTTTCGGCTGGCTTAGCGTAGTTGTAAAAATAAAAAAAGTAATTAATAGAAAGCCGAGATCAACCATCGGCGTTAAGTCTATACGGGTAGATAATTTTTTTCCCCGGATGCCGAGGTGTTTAGTCCTAACGGCAGATTCTTGTATTTCGGCCATAGCAGTAGTATTTATTAATGAGATGCTATGTTTATATCATTCCATAAAAAGAATGATTTATGCCGCCCCTACGGAGCTCAAACAACTCCCAATGACACTATGCTATTATGATTCCGCCCCGCTGGGGCTATGCCATAAAAAAAGCCTCCAAATTTTTTTGGAGGCTTTTTATTTACGGTAAACAATTTGAGTCTTAATTTTCTTTGTCCCGCAGTTGCGGGATGAAACATTAATTTCCATAGACGCTTAAAAACTTGATGCGCATGATCTTTAATTGCTGAAGGGTATAATTGTTATCGCTCAATTCCTGCTGCGCCACTTCCAATGATGAGGTCTCGCAGCTTTTGAAATAATCAATAATCTCTTCCTGGTCATAATCATCTAACCATTCTTCGATCGCATAATCGAGGTTTAATTTTGTGCCACTCGCGGCGATGGTCTCGGCTTCTTCGAGTAACTCTTCCAGCTTCAATCCCTTATTCTTTGCAATGGTCTCAAGTGGGATCTTCTTATCAACATTCTGAATGATGTAAATTTTATTGCTCGCCTTGTTCGCCACGTTCTTCATCACAAATTCATCGGGCCTTTCAATATCATTCTCCTCAACGTATTTTGCAATGAGCTCCACAAAAGGCTTACCATATTTAATAGCCTTACCCTTGCTTACCCCCTGGCACTTTTCGAGCTCTTCCAGTGTGGTAGGATAAAGCGTGGCCATATCCTGCAACGAATTCTCAAGAAAAACAACAAAAGGAGGAAGGGCTTTTTTCTTTGCTTCTTTCTGGCGAAGCTCTTTCAGCATTTCAAAAAGCTGGTTGTCGGCGGCACTTCCGGGTTGGGAATTATTCTCACCTTCTTCATCATCAGCAACGGCGTCTTCAAACAAATTATTTAATACGATCTTGAATGAAGCGGGCTTCTTAAGAAATTTCTCACCCAGTTCGGTCATCTTCAATAACCCGTATTCTTCAATATCTTTTCTTACCAGGTTCTCCAGCAACATCTGGCGCACCAGGCTGTTCCAGAAATGATTCTCTTTATCTTTTCCTATACCAAATACCGGCAGGCTTTCGTGGCGGAACATGTTTATCTGTGGTGTAAGCTTGCCCCGCACAACATTTACAACATATTCAGAGACGAACCGGCCATCAAGGGCTTTCACCACTTTTAATAACTTAACAACATCGTCTTTTGTTTCAATTTTTTCTCTTGGATTTTTACAATTGTCGCAGCTCTTGCAATTCTTAGATTCAAGGTCCTCGCCAAAATAATGAAGCAATATTTTCCTGCGGCATACACTGCTTTCAGCATACGCAACCGTTTCATTAATTAGTTGTGCGCCCACCTCGCGCTCGCTCAGAGGCTTATCGCGCATCAGGTGTTCCAACTTAGCTACATCTTTGTGCGAATAGTATAAAAGACAAATACCCTCCATACCATCACGCCCGGCACGCCCGGTTTCCTGGTAATAATTTTCAATAGATTTTGGAATATTGAAATGAATGACGAAGCGGATATCCGGTTTATCGATTCCCATTCCAAATGCAATTGTGGCAACAATTACCTGCGCATCTTCATTCAGAAATTGGTCCTGCCTGTTTGCCCGAAGTTTCTGGTCAAGCCCTGCATGATATGCAACGGCTTTAATATTATTTGCTACCAGCAGTTCTGCGAGTTCTTCAGTTGTTTTTCTGTTGAGTGTATAAATAATACCGCTCTTGCCTTTGTGTTGTGAAATAAATTTGACAATACTTTTTACCGTCTGTTCTTTTTTTATTT
Organism: uncultured Chitinophagaceae bacterium; assembly: GCA_903884185.1. Lineage (GTDB taxonomy): Bacteria > Bacteroidota > Bacteroidia > Chitinophagales > Chitinophagaceae > CAISDV01. The sequence goes on from CAISDV010000140.1 coordinate 4,202, forward strand.
TTGGCAACACTTCATAATAAAGATTCGGGCGGTTGAACGAAGAAATAAAAATATTGGGATCGCGCAGTCCCAGGTTCTTTACAATATCGCTTTGCACTTTTGGTGTAGCGGTGGCAGTTAGTGCAACAACAGCAACCTCGGGATTGATAATATCCATCATTTCTCTCAGCCTCCTGTACTCAGGACGAAAATCATGTCCCCATTCCGAAATACAATGTGCTTCATCCACTGCAAAAAAAGAAATATTCAGATCGGAAAAGAAATCCAGGTTTTCCTGCTTAGTCAATGTTTCAGGAGCTACATATAATAATTTGGTCTTTCCGGCGATCAGGTCATCCTTCACTTCTTTTACCTGTCCTTTATTGAGGGAGGAATTAAGGAAATGCGCCACATCATCTTTTTCGCTGTAGCCCCTTACCAGGTCAACCTGGTTCTTCATGAGTGCAATCAGTGGCGAAACAATGATAGCGCAGCCGGGCAGAATGAGTGCGGGTAATTGATAACACAGGCTTTTGCCACCACCCGTGGGCATGATCACAAACGTATCCCTGCCGTTTAATAAGCTGTTGATAGATTTTTCCTGGGTACCCTTGAACTCTTTAAACCCAAAATGCTCATGGAGGGCTTTATGGATATCATGTTTATGCGAAGACCCGTTTTTTGAAGCCGGCTTTGGGGCTGCTTTTTTAGCAGGTGGTTTTGAAGGAGCTTTCTTTGTTACTGTTGCCATTATAATAAATAGTTTCTACTCCGCCTGGGCGGATTGCTTAACGAACATATAAGTTACTGCTTTTTACCGGAATGTCCATGAAAAAATTCAGAACAGCTACCGGCCAGTTGGTTGAGTACTTTTCTCATAACGGGAACCCGTATTTTGAAAAGTGAACGAAGTTAACAAAGACGGGCAGGAAAGGCAAGGGTTTGCTGTTAAAGTTTACCTTTGCACCCGATGAAATCATCCATTATAGAAACAGGGTTAAAAGCGGTCCGCACAGAAGCGGGTGCAGTAGAAGGCCTGGCTGCTTTTATTGATGCATCTTTTGAGCGCGCTGTACTGGCTATCCGCGAGTCAAAAGGAAGGATAGTGGTAAGCGGCGTAGGCAAAACCGCCATTGTTGCACAAAAGATCGTTGCCACATTAAATTCTACCGGCTCACCGGCATTGTTCATGCACGCTGCAGATGCCATTCATGGCGACCTTGGAATGGTTCAAAAAGATGATGTGGTGATCCTGCTAAGCAAAAGCGGCGAGAGCCCCGAAATAAAAGTGCTGGTATCGTTCATAAAAAATTTTGGAAACAAATTGATAGGGATGGTAGGGAACACAGAGAGTTTCCTGGCAAAACAATCAGATATAGTTTTAAATACAACCGTGAGCGAAGAAGCTTGTCCGAATAACCTGGCACCCACCAGCAGCACCACCGCACAAATGGTCATGGGTGATGCATTGGCTATTTGCCTGATGGAACTTAATGGATTTAGTGGCTCAGAATTTGCAAAGTATCATCCCGGCGGAAACCTTGGCAAACGGCTTTATTTGCGGGTGGAAGACCTGTATGCTGCAAATGCAAAACCAAAAGTGCTGGCCGACGCAACATTGAAACAAGTGATAGTAGAGATAACAGAAAAAAGATTGGGCGTTGCGGTGGTCGTGGAGAAAGATGATACGGTGTCAGGGATCATTACCGATGGCGACCTGAGAAGAATGCTGGAAAAAACAGATCACCTCGAAAAGGTGCTGGCAAAAGATATTCTTTCCCCTCACCCGAAAACCATTCAACCCGAAAAATTGGCAGTAGAAGCGCTGGAGATCATGCGGAAACATGATATCAGCCAGCTGGTGGTAGAAAAAGATGGGAAATACCTTGGAGTCTTACATTTGCACGATCTAATAAAGGAAGGCATTATTTAATGCCGGGCGAGTACAAAGTTTCCATATGAACAAACACCATTATGTTGCGATCATGGCCGGCGGAATTGGCAGCCGTTTCTGGCCCAAGAGCAGAACATCTTATCCCAAGCAATTCATAGATATTTTAGGCACTGGTAAAACGCTTATCCAGTCTACTTATGAGCGTTATGCCTCTTTTATTCCTAAAGAAAATATTTATGTAGTAACATTTGATGAGTACGCTCCAATAGTTGCTGAGCAGTTGCATGGTATTCCGGCTGAAAATATTTTATCCGAACCCAGCAGAAAAAATACAGCTCCGTGCGTGGCGTATATATCATTCAAATTATTGCAGAAAGACCCTGAAGCTTCTTTGATCATTGCGCCAAGCGATCATCTCATTCTTGATGAAGAAAATTTCAAAAAAATAACCACAAAGGCATTGGCTTTTGTGAAAAAAGAAAAAGCACTCATCACTCTTGGAATTAATCCAACCTATCCAAATACGGGATATGGTTATATCCAGTATGAAGCGGGAGCGGCTAAAGAAGAAATTTATAAAGTAAAAACGTTTACAGAAAAACCCAATCTTGAATTAGCGAAGACATTCTTATCAAGCGGCGATTTTTTATGGAATGCCGGGATCTTTGTCTGGCAGGTAGAAACCGTAATGAAAGCAGTAGAAAAATACCAGCCCGAGATGTTTGAATTGTTTGATGGCGAGAAAGTAAATTTTAATACGGCGAAAGAAAGAAAAGCCATTGACCGGATTTATCCGCAGTGTACCAATATTTCTATTGATGTTGCCGTCATGGAAAAGGCCGACAATGTATATGTGATACCATCTTCTTTTGGCTGGAGCGACCTGGGTACCTGGAATAGCGCGTATGAAAATTTAGACAAAGATTATTTAGGAAATGCGGTGGCTGGAGAAAATGTGATCGTGATAGATGCAACAAAATGTATGGTAAGCACGCCAGGAGAAAAATTATTGGTGTTGCAGGGGCTGGATGATTTTATTATAGTGGATACAAAAGATGTTCTGCTTATCTGTAAGAAAGATAAAGAACAGGCGATTAAGGAATATGTGGCGGAAGTGAGGCGGAATAAGGGGGATAAGTATCTGTAAGCCGGTTGCCCCCGCCTGCTGCGCAGTTCGGGCAGGAGTTGCTGGTTACCAGTTGCCGGTTTTCCAGGCAGGTGAAATAACCTCATCCCCAGCCCTTCTCCAAAGGAGAAGGGAGCAAGACCCCGTTTTTAGCAAACACAACATCAATCTAAAAATAATTATCAAGAACCTTTTTTAAATTCTAGCCACGCTAATACCAGGCGGATCTCACCAAAACTTGCCGCGTCTCCCAGTTGCTCTTTAATGGGTGTGATAGCTTTCCCCTCAAAATTTTTTAAGAACGGTTCAATCAAAGCGACCTTCTCGCTGCTCAGCAACTCGTCTATTTTAATATCACCCGATTGTACAAAATGTGCCAGATGTCCCTCGATCGTTTGTGGTGCAAGGTTCCTGGCTGTAGCGATTTCTTGTGCCGTCTTTCCCTCGCGATACAGTTTAAAAGATTCAAGTTTTGTGTCGGGCTTTGAGGTTGACTTTTCTTTCCGCTCACGCTTGGGTGATTTTTCATGAACAAGGGAAGAAAGATCATGTTGGTCGCAATACCTCTTTATAATGTCAAGAAAAAGCGCGCCGTATTTTTCCGTTTTTACTTTTCCGAAGCCGGATATTTTTGAAAGCTCATCCATTGTCTGAGGAAGATAATTTACCAGTTCATCTAATGTGGCACTTCCTGCGATCATATAGATCGCCATATTCTTTTTGTTGCAAAGATCATCCCTTAATTCCCGCAATTGCCTGTGAAGGATTGGATGAGCGCTTTGAGATTTTTTATAAGCAGCATCTCCGGCATAAGCATTTACATAAAATGGCGGAAGAATAAAATTGTTTTTTACTTGATGGTAGGCCTCGATAGAAAATCCATTTCTGCAAACACCAATAATATTTGCTTTTTGTGCCAGGGCGGAAAAAATATCTTTCAATTCCTCATTATACCCGAGCGCTGCTTGCTTGCTGTCTGTTACTGCCGGGGATCGTGAAAGGAAACGCAATAGCTCATCTGTTTTGGGAATAAAATGCCCGGCTGCGGCAATCAATTTTTTTTGTAACGGCTCGTTTTCTTTGAGCGAACTATCGCTTTGTAGAAGAACCTGTAAATGCGGGTGAAATTTTTTAGAAACATCCTGTAGATCAATCGCCATCATTTTTAATTCCTTCAACCAGAGAATTGTTTCGGGGTTGAAGGATGTGGGCCGCTCTTCAACAAAATCAATCAAACCAACAATAATAGTTAAGGCCTGTTCATAATCAAACAACGAAAGCAATACAGATCGCTGGTAAAGATCTCTTGCGGCTTTTAACTCGTCTTGCAAATTTTTGGCGGCAAGGTTATTTTTTGCAAAAGCCATGATACGTTTATCGGTATGCAGGCTATGGGTATTGATCTGGCTGTGAAGTACAAGCCCTTTGAGAGAGATAGCCCTACTCAATGCAACATAGACCTGTCCCGGCGCGAAAGCAGAACCGGCATCAATCACCAATCTTTCAAAACTTAATCCCTGGCTCTTATGAATGGTAATGGCCCACGCCAAACGCAAGGGATACTGAGAGAAAGAACCGATCTCTTCTTCTTCCACTTTTTGCGTGGATTTATTCAAAGCATAACGAATGTTTTTCCAAGTCTCTTTTCTTACTTCTATAATATCTCCTTCTTTGCACTGCACAGAAATAGAATCAGGATCAATCTTTTGAATGGTGCCGATCTTTCCATTAAAATACCGCCGAATCTTTTCGGTATCGTTTTTAATAAACATTACCTGTGCACCTGCTTTTAATTGAAGGAGCTCATCAGCGGGATAACTTTTTTCGGAAAACTCTCCATCAATCACTGCTTTAAATGAAAGGGTCTTGGCATCAAGACGGGATAATTCTGCCGCATTTATTGCGTCCGCTTTTTTATTATGGGTAGTAAGAGTAATATAGCCATCGTCTTTCCCCGGACGAAACGTTGGTTGATAAAGGGTTTGCAATAATCTCAGTCCAGTCTCATCCATATTATTATTGCGTACCTGGTTCAATACAGAAATAAATTGTTCATCATCCTGGCGATAGATCTTATCCAATTCAACATATACCGGTGATTGTTCCTGTATCACATTACTGTCGAAAAAATAAGGGCTTTGATAAAAACCGGAAAGCAATTGCCATTCGGCATCAGGAACAACGGGAGACAACTGGTACATGTCGCCGATCAATAATACCTGCACCCCACCGAAAGGTTCATGACTACTTCTAAAATGCCGGAGTAAGGTGTCAATTGCATCCATTGTATCACAGCGAACCATGCTTACTTCATCAATGATCAGCAATTCTAATTGCCTTAATATCTTACGCCGCTCATTATTCATCCGGATCCTTCCTATCAGGTCATGTTTATCTATGGTATCATTATTAGTAAACCCGCGCGAAGAAGGAACAAAAGGAGTAAATGGCAATTGAAAAAAAGAATGGATCGTGACCCCCCCTGCATTAATAGCAGCAACACCTGTGGGAGCCAGTACAGCAACGTGTTTGCTGGTATGTTCTTTAATATGTTTTAAAAATGTGGTCTTACCCGTTCCGGCTTTTCCTGTAAGAAAAACGGGGCGGTTTGTATAGTGAATAAAATCAGCCGCCAGCTGAAAAGCAGGAGAATAAGAAAGCATAAAAATGAATTTATTAATAATCGAAAGGCGGGTGTATACGAAGTGAAAATAATAAGAATTTTTGAATACAGGTAAGGCACAGTAAATATTCAGGGATTTACACTCAGGGTTTATCGGCTTGAATTCGTAACGCGCGCTCCCAATTTTTTAAAAATGTAACGAAGGGTTAAGGAACTTGTAACGAAGAGTACAGAAACCAGGAACGAAAACGGGTCTGCTGTGAACGAAGGGCTAAAAAACGGTTCATCTTGCTACCCTGATTTTCAGGTTTTGAGTATAGGTTGAGTATACCTTGAGTGAACGATGAGCGAAGGACGAGTATACAATCAGCGGTCAATGAGCTAATTCTGGAACCTCAGAGTTACTCCGCTGGAGACCGGTATAGATTTTGCAGGGACAAAAAATAATATACTATTTTTAGAAGACAATAGTTTGTGCTGGAGGCGACGCCGATTGAAAGGAAACTACAAAACATAAAAATTGAGAGAATGCCAAAGATGATATTTACCTCTTTCTTTCTTTTTTTTCTCTTTTCTTCTTATTCACAGAGAGTGGAAAGATGGAAAATTAATGACTCAACCGTTGGTGAAATTGTGACTAACTCTAATGGTCACAAAATAATAAAAGAAAAGGCAAGCGATTCTATACAATTCTTTTTTATAGGCATTTTTTTTCAGGACACAGTAAAAGTAGTCTTGGGAATGGATACGCTTGTGAATACAATATTATCAACAAAAAATGAAAGCAAACAACTAGAAACGGATTGGTTTCGGTATTTACCAAAAGTTAAAATGAATTATAATTACGAGAAGTATATATACTATTTGATAAATAATGAAAAAATTCAATTTCCATTTAAACGAGGATATTTAATGGCTTATTTCAGCAATTCTCCTGAAAGAACGAAAAATGGAAAACAGCAACAAGTTTATTCTTTGAGCTATAGAAATGAATATCTTGGCAGGCTTTAAATAAGGTGCAGTAACTTAGTAAACGCGTTGGTGGCAGGTTTTTTCGACACCTGAATTCACAAAAAAATTCATGTAATCGTAGAGATTTCTCACTCCCGATAAATCGGGATGTTCGAAATGACGGACCAATCCTCCCTATCTTCAAATCATTTAATCTTAGTCCAGCGCCTCCTCCACATCAAACTCAACCCTTCTACTAATATCTTTTAAAGAACTCAACCTTTGTACGATGTAAGGGATCGTATCTAACCCGCTTACAAATTTGAGAATATAATTATAGATACCGATCACATCACCCGCCAGGATGATGGGGCCGGTTGACTTTACAGTGATGAGTAATGAAATAGTGATGACGATCAATACCAGCAATTCCATCATTCCAAAATTCCATGCTTCGCGATCAGATATTTTGATCTGCCATTTACGGAGGGCGAGATAATGCTGGTTAATGGCAATCGGGTCGCGCGTTGAAATAATACTTACCTGTGTTTCAAGCTCATCATTCTTATGCCTGTTAAGCCTGGTGAGGCGGCGGCCATAGAAATAACTGATGATCATTACGGGCGCCAGGATAGCCAGGCATACCAATACCACTTTCCGGTCATAAAAAAATAAAAGTACCAGCGAGCCAAAGAGATTATAGAAAGCTTCGATGATAAAATTAAAATCGTATTCCAAAAAATCTATGAACTCTCTTGCGAGTGTTGAGTGTGCACTGAGTTTGGAAATTTCGGCATTCTCATAACGACGTGATAATAGTTTGGTGACAAGAGAAGTATAAATAGACGAATATGTACGCGTATCATACATATGCCTCACCGTACCTATGACCAACCATATAATATGCTGTATTGAGAGAATGATCAATCCATTATAACTTCCTTTGATCAACCCATTCACCGCTTCACCAATAAAAAAGGGGCGCAACAAAGTACCCAGCATTTCCAGGGCAAAGAGTGTGTAGGTAAACACAAGCTGGTACTTGTATTTCAGGAATAACTTCTTAAGCAAGCTAAAACGGGACATAGGGCTTCCTTTCTTTAATTAGACGCGTTTTTCTACCTAAAATTTAATGGGGATAATTATAGAGCGAAAACTCTAAGACAAAGATATTCAAATACCGCCATTTACCCTTGCCTGCTGTTCCCTTGATGCAACAGAATTGTTGGGGATACCTGTGATCATACCCCTGCAACTAGCTGATTTACAATGACATTGAAAGGGTTCCATGTCCTCATTGCAGAGGCAGGCATAATCTAATGTTAATTCCTGCCCGGCTGAAATAGGACGAATAGCTACAACGTTCAGTCCCCGGTAAGTAGTATTGGGATCGCAGCTATGGTTCTGCGGGGCCCATTCGGCAGCATTCTCATCCCACAGAATAAAAACCTCCTCACAGATGGGGTAAGCGTATCGTTTAAAGACATCTTTTTGCTTCTCGCTCCAGTTTTGTTCCACATACGAACGGGTAACCACCCGCTGCGCTTTTTCTTCGCCTTTAAAAACAACCTCGCCAGCTTTGATATTCCTGGTTGCATAAATACCATAACCCTCAATGGCATTACCCTTCATTGCATAACATTTCTGTTTGCGTTGGTGGCGGGCGATGCCTTCGGCGATGATATGCTGAAGGAATTGTGATTGAGTACTACCATCATGCCTTAATATATAATCTGCAGAACCTTCATATCCATCAGAATAAAAAACAGAACAGGTAAAATTGATCTCGAGAAAAAAGATCTCGCCTTTATCATTCATCCTGAAATCAAGTCGTGCATATCCCACTCCATTAAAACCAGAGTAGATGCGTTGGGCAGCATCACGAAGCCTTGCATCTATCGAAGGATCGGTGCAGGGAATATTTGCATCGGGATGAAGCTCGGAAGTTTTTAAAGCATAGGTCTTGAAATGAGTCCCAGTTGGAAAAATAAATTCCACCGGTTTATACACGGTGCTGGTTTTTCCATCTGCATTAGCTGCGATTAAAACAGTGAACTCCCTTCCGTCAATATATTCTTCGATCAATAATTCACCATATTCATCAATGATAGAAGCTACTTTTTGTTGCAACCCAGCAAGATCATTCACCATTGATTTGTCATCAACACCCAGGCTGTCACCGGCCTTAGCCGGCTTTACAAATAATGGGAAGTGTAAATGCTTACAAGCGGCTTCCAGGTTATCTGCTGTTTCTATTAGTACGTGCTTTGGGGTTAAAACACCTTCACAGGAAGCTACATACTTCATCAATTCTTTTGGCGGATCGTATAAAACGGAAGTGGGGCCGGTAAAAGGAAGGTTCAATAATTCCAATGTATAAATCACATCAATAGAAGGTACTTCCCATTCCAAATAGCCTTCGCATAAATTCACGAAGACATCATATTTCTTTTTACTAAGAGCTTTGAGTTGTTTGTAAGTAGTGAGTTTATTGAGAAGTACATGCTCTACAGTGGCGCCGGGAAATAAAGGGGACAGATCGCGCCGGGGATCATAATACTGATAATCCACGGATGAAGTAGAATAGTCGGGCTGCAGCACACAAACGTTCATAAACAAATTGAGCGCAATATAACGAAGCGGGGGCGCTTACACTGCGATCTTCTTTTTGGATTTTCTTTTTGTCCCGGAAACACTGTTCTTTCTGTCAAATGCATCGTTGAGAATTTCCGTCACTAATTGTGTAAATGATTTTCCGCTTAAACGTAAGATAGCGCCTATAGAGGTAAAGGCTTCGTCGTCGCTAAGCCCGCATTGTGCGTTTACTTCCAATACATATAATTTTCCCGTTTCTTTATCCTGCCGGATGTCTATCCGTCCATAACCCCTTCCCTTCACAGCACAATAAGCATCCCAGCTGATCTTTTTGATCGCATCTATTAATGAGGCATCGGGAAGCTGGTAGGTATAAAAATTTTCATCGTTGGGCATGGGAGCTTCGTCTTCATAGATCTCCCAGAGCCGGTCGAATGAAAGGAATTTTTCTTTTTCAGGCAGAGAAGCATGAAACACCCTTTCTACCGGTGTATATACAGAAGCAAGATCGGGGTTATCATAAGGCCCAACTACCAGGGATGTGTATTCGGGGCCATTAATAAACTGCTCTGTAACGATTCCATCAACAGTAAGTTCCCAGTCGCGGTAGCCATCGAACATGAGTTGCACCTGTTCTTTCAGTTCTTTTTTATCGTTTACTACATTCTTTATTCCAACACCAATACTACCACCGGCAGATACTGCAGGTTTTACAATGATGGGGCTGCCCAGTTCATCAAAGAAAGAATCGGTATCCCGTTTACGGCTGCGAATAGCTTTCCATAACGGAGTAGCTACCCCGTCTTTATCGAAAACCTTCTTCATTGATATTTTGGAGGTAGTGATATTATAATAATATTCATCAGCGCCGCTGTATATCAAACCACTTTCTTCCAGTAAGCGCAATACAGAAATGCCGGGCGTATTATTTACTTCATCACCATCGCAGAGGTTCAATACCAACGGGACATATTTTTTTGCATCTTTTTCTGCAACGATTTGCGCGATCACCTCTTCATAATCGTTCATGGTAACAGGCTGCCATTTCCAGTTTACATGAAGATCGTCTTCAAATACCTTCCTGTATTCCTCGATGCTTTGAGAAAAATCATAGAAGTAATCAATATTGGTGTCGTTGGTCTTGAGGTAGGGAGCCAGTACCCAAACCTTTAGTTTATGTAGTGGAACGAAATTGATAGAGGATGATGAGGGTGCCATATTCGAATGCTATGGTTTTCTTTTGCCAAGTTGTTTTCGGATAAAGTCGGTCAAACGGTATTGTTTAATGGTTTCCGGGTGGATATGTGCCGCACCACGGATATCCTGCAGGCATTTTTCATAGCCGCAATAGCAATAGAATGGCTGTACCATGCTCCATTCGGTAGAGGGATAGAAGAAAGTGATCTCTTCTCCTTCCTGTATAGGGCGAAGGCATATAAACTGCATCAATGTTGTATCAAAGAAGGCATTGGGGTGGCAACTATGATTGGCGTATTGAAGGAACTCGGGTTGCAGGGTAATGTGTTTGTCTGTGTCCACCTGTACCGTTAAATAGGTAGGATGATTCACAATTGTTCCTGCAGAAAAATCAGAGATCACTTCACCGGGACGAAAGGAGATCGTTGCGTGCAAAGAGTTTTGGCCGGTTGCTTTGTTCTGCCAAACCTCAGCAATATGATGATTGCTGATCAGTTGCAATACGGGGTCGAGGGTTAGTTGTGTACTCATTTTGTAATGGGTAAGTGCTATAAAATGAATTAATACGGGTTAATGATAAACAAATTAATTATAATAATGAAAAACATACATTAAAATTATAAAGGCAATGTGAATAACATAGAGCTATCATAGAATAACTATTGAACTTATCATAATAAGTTATAAGATATAGAATGATTTTATAGTGGTAAGTTTAAGATAGAAGGCTATAAATAACAAGTGTTAGTATAGATTTTGTACAAGAAGAATTACTTTTAGCAGAGACGACATGGCTTTAACAATTACAAACGATTCAATATGAATAAAACAATACGCATCATCTCTCTTTGCCTTTTATTATCCTTTCAAATAAGAGCACAACAAAAGAGCGGGCTTCAATGGGAAAACCTGTTCAATGGCAAGGACCTGAAAGGATGGCATTCATTGAATGGACATGCCAAATACGAAGCAATCAATGGTGAATTGGTTGGAACCACAGTATTGAATGAGCCCAATTCATTCCTTGCAACCGATAAAGAGTATGGCGATTTTATCCTTGAACTGGAATTTAAAGTAGATAACAGCATGAATTCGGGCGTTCAGTTCCGAAGCGAAAGCAATGCAACATATATGAATGGAAGGGTACATGGCTACCAAATGGAGATAGATCCATCGGCAAGGGCGTGGAGCGGTGGTATTTATGATGAAGCAAGAAGAAACTGGCTTTACCCGCTTGAATATAATTTATCAGCGAAAAAGGCTTTCAAGCGTGATCAATGGAATAAATACAGGATAGAATGTATTGGTACTACCCTGCGTACCTGGGTAAATGGAATACCCTGTGCCCATTTGATAGATGATATGACAATGAAAGGTTTTATTGCTTTGCAGGTACACCAGGTAAGCAAGCCCGAAGACGCAGGCAAACAGATACGCTTCCGGAATATCCGCATCTGCACAAAGAATCTTCAGCCTTCGGCTTATGATAACATATTTGTGGCAAACCTTATCCCTAATAATATATCGGCCCAGGAAAAAAAGAAGGGCGTAAGATTATTATGGGATGGCGTTACATCTAATGGATGGAGGAGTGTAAATAAAACAACCTTCCCCGATAAAGAATGGGAGATCAAAGACGGAGTATTAAGTGTATTGGGAAAGAACATGGGTGGAGATATTGTAACTACCGAAAAGTACGGAGCTATTGAATTACAGTTTGAATTCAGGATCACAGAAGGCGCTAATAGCGGCGTAAAATATTTTGTTACCGAAAATGAAAACGGGCAGGGCTCCCTTGGACTTGAATTCCAGGTATTGGATGATGAGAAGCACCCGGATGCAAAACTGGGATCAATAGGAAATAGAAAGCAGGGATCATTGTATGACCTCGTCCCTGCCATACAATTAGATGCTGCAAAAAAGAAGATAGGTGAATGGAATTCCGGTAGGGTTGTGATATATCCCGATAACAAAGTAGAACATTGGCTGAATGCATATAAAGTGCTCGATTACCAGCGCGGCTCACAATCCTTTTATGCGTTGGTTGCGAAAAGTAAATTTGAAAAAGAGAAGAATTTTGGGATGGCGCCAAAGGGGTATATACTGTTACAGGATCATGGGAATGCGGTTTCGTTTAGGAGTATAAAGATCAAATTACTGGATTAGGGATACGAGATGTGGGATAGGGGATGCCCAAAGCTGAAACATCTAATTAAGATGAAATTATTTGCCACAGAAACACAGAAGCAATTTCAATCCTTCTGCTTCTTCCTCTGTGTTTCTGTGCCTCTGTGGCTAAACTGTCTGTATTAGGATTCAAAGATGAAAGGATTGCATACCAGGCCTCTATGGCTAAGAGTTAAGAATATGGGTTTATGCTTAAAAACCTTTACTCCCGAAACTTCGGGATTTGCTTCCTTTGCCCCTTTGCCCGTCCGAATGGCATAGCCGGGCGGGCGTGAAACCCTAAAACTGTAAATAAAAAACACTTCCCTCGTTCTCCACAGATTGCACCTGTATATTTCCCTTGTGCAACATCATAATCTGTTTACAAAGGCTTAACCCGATACCGCTACCGCTTTTGCGGGTACTGAAGAAAGGAATAAATATTTTATCCAATAATTCCGGCGGCATACCCACGCCATTGTCGGCGATTTTAATTACTGTTTTATTGTTGGAGTCGGTGCTGGCGATATGGTAGCTGATGTGAGCGGCAATCTTTATGTTGTTTCGGCATATAATAATGTATATAAGATCGAGGTAAAATCAAAGACCGCTTCTTATGTTGGAAAAATAGCAGGCTTGCCAGATGGATTTACTTCCAATGGCGCTGCTGTTGATGATGATGGGGAATTGATCGTTAGTTGCGCAACTTCTACCGCTGCATTGGTGCATCCATATTATAAAGTTGACATGGCCACACTGAAAGCAACAAAGATGGAAACGATAGCAACAGTGCTCAATACCTCTGACCTTGCAACAGGAAATCTTTTATTCCAGTCGGCAATTGCACCTGAAAGCAAAAAGGCAGAGATCGTTACCAAACTCAATGCAGAAGTAATAGAAAATAAGCAGATATCTATTTATCCCAACCCTGTAAAAGAAGGTGGCACGTTTAAAATGGGGTTCAACAATATTCAGAAAGGCAGTTATGAGATACAGGTGATAGACATGCTGGGCCATCTTATCAGCAAAAAAGCTATTACCATATCAACCAAAAACCAGGTAGAGGAAGTGGATATCAGGTCTGCTACTGCAAGAGGAGCATACATGGTGAGCCTTATGAGCACACAGTTCCTGAAAATTGTCTTTAATAATAAGATCATCATCGAATAAAATAATTCATCTCTTTTCCAGGCTCCCCGAACCATCTTGATTCGGGGAGTTTTTTTTGCGACTATCTCATCCTTGTCAGAACAGGACAGTTGGCCGATCAAATACTTGTACATTTAAGAAGGAAAGAGTATTTTGTTACCCGGCTTAAAAATCACATCAACCACCATAATAATTGCCAGTATGAAAAATTCACGTCGTCTATTTATCAAACAGGCCGCAATGGCCGGAGCAGGAGTTTTAGTTGCCAAAGCTGGATGGTCCGCAAAAAGTTATAACAATATCATTGGTGCCAATGATAAGGTAAGAGTGGGAGTAGTGGGCTACTCCGACAGGTTCAGGGGCTCGCACGTTCCTGCTTTCATGAATCATTATAAGGAATTGAATTTTGATTATGTAGCTGTATCAGATATCTGGAAAAAAAGAAGGGAAGATGGTTCTGCTTTCCTGAAAGATAAAATGCAGCATGATGTGGTAGCCTGCAGGAATAACGAAGAGATGTATGATAAGAAATTGGTTGATGCAGTGATGGTGAGCACCGCCGATTTTCAACATGCACGCCACGCAATGGAAGCAGTACAGGCCGGTTGCGATGTGTATTGTGAAAAACCGTTTGCCGAAACAATGGAAGATAACCGCGCTGCATTAAAAGCGATCAAAGCTTCTGACAGGATCGTGCAGATAGGATCACAGAGAAGAAGCGGCGCTAATTATCATGCAGCAGATCAATTTATTAAGTCAGGGAAATTTGGTGCGATCACAATGGTAGAATTAAGCTGGAATGTAAATCAGCCGGGGCGTTGGCGCAGGCCCGCTGCTGTGAAAGACCTGAGAGAAGAGGATACCGACTGGAAAAGATATTTAATGAACAGGCCCTTTGAAGCATTTGATCCAAGAAAATATTTAGAGTTCCGTTTGTTCTGGCCATTCTCTTCAGGAATGCCGGGGCAATGGATGAGCCATCAGATAGATACGGTGCATTGGTTTAGCGGACTGCAGCACCCACGCAGCGTAGTTGCCAATGGCGGAATCTATATGTGGAAGGATGGAAGAAAGAACTGGGATACCACTACTGCTGTTTTTGATTACGGCCCTTCAGATGACCCAACCACCGGTTTCCAGGTGATCTTTTCTTCGCGCATGCACAATGGTGATGAAAACCCTGCGGAGATATATTATTCAAATGGTGGAGAACTCAACCTCAATACAAATAAAGTTTCCCCCAGAGGCGGCCTCACTAAATCACAGGCTGCAGCCATGGGAATGGAACCCAATCAATTACCAGAGATGAGTTTGTCTGAAGTGGAAAAGGTTGTTGTAACTGCTAATACAGGCGGAGATAGATTGACTTCTGACCATGTTCGTAACTGGATGGAATGTGTGCGTTCGCGCAAACAACCCAATGCGCCGGTGGAAGCGGGTTACAGCCATTCTATTGCAACCATTATGACTAATGCTTCTGTACGCACCGGGCAAAAAGCAACCTTTGATGAAAAGACACAGGAAGTGATGGCGGGGGGGAAGGTTTTTAAGTACTAACTATTTACGATGTACGATTTTAGATTTACGATGTGTATCCAAGAGATCTGAGATAGGTGAAATTAGATTGCGATGTAAAATAATAAATCGAGATATGATGAAAAATGTTTTGAAATATTTTAGTGTGATATTTTGCGCAATGATCTTTAGTAGTTCTTTTGCACAAAAAAAAGAGAGGGTAAAATTTGTCAAGGCAACAGATAGCAAGATCCAGGTTTTTGTTGGCGATAAATTGTTCACCAATTTTATGTATCCCGATACTTTAGAAAAGCCGGTATTGTATCCCATACATACTGCAAATGGAACTACTGTTACAAGAGGTTTTCCGTTGGAACCAAGAACCGGCGAGCCCACCGATCATCCTCACCATATTGGAATATGGTTTGAGTATGAAAATATAAATGGGTTGGATTTCTGGAATAATTCATTTGCCATTGCGGCAGATAAAAAACAATTATACGGTTGGACAAGAACAGATAAGATACTCAAAACAACGGCGGGGGAAAAGGGCGTATTGTCGTACCACGCCAACTGGACCAATAAACAAAAAGACGTTTTAATGGAAGAGACCACTTCTTATGAATTCAGTGGAAGTGCACACCGCCGCATGATTGATCGGGAAACTGTTTTAACAGCAACCACCGATGTGCTTTTTACAGATGCAAAAGATGGTTTCCTGGGAATGCGTGTAGCACGTGAATTACAGATACCTTCCAAACAGGATCAGAAATTTACAGACGACAAAGGCAACCTCACCGTAGTAAAAGGAGGTACAGATAATATTGCCAACGGAAATTATATCACCAGCGAAGGAAAGCAGGGCGATGATGCCTGGAGTACAAGAGGCGTGTGGTGCAAATTATATGGAAAGATGGGAAAAGATTCTATCAGCATTGCTATTATTGACCACCCAAAGAACCCCAATTACCCAACATTCTGGCATGCCCGCGGGTATGGATTATTCGCCGCAAATCCATTGGGAGAAAAAGTATTCACCAATGGTAAATCAGAAAAGCAGCTCCGCCTTAAAAAAGGAGAATCTGTTACATTCCGTTATCGTATTGTGATTGAAGACGGGAGTAAGACACTTTCCGGAAAAGAGTTGGATGGTTTGGCAGGGGAGTTTGGGAATGGAAAGTAGCGCAAACGCAATCTAAATGGATATTGACAAGAAATATAGAAAAGAGCAATACAGTGATCTTACGTTAAACTACATGAAGAGGCATTCCTCATTGCCTCATATTTTTTTAGGGAATCTACTATTGTCAATATCTACTATTTTTTTATTTCTTATTGTTGGGTTAGTGTTTCCTTTAACCCCTGATCCCAAAGGATATCGACAGGCAGCAATTTCGGTAAGTGATTACCTTAGTAAGTTGAAAAGAATGTATTTATTTTTTTTGATATTATTTATAACCCTTATTTCATTAAGCTCAATAATTGAATTTATAAGAACGAAAATCGATATTAGTCGCGGGTATAAGAAAATAGGAATTTTCTGTATTTTAAAAATCTCTAATCGAGGTTCTTATAAAGCCATAAAACTCAATAATGGCAACAGGCTAAAAATTAAAGATTCAAACGAAAATTTCAACAACATTAAAGAGGGGCAGATTCTTGAAATTGAAAAAACGGCAACAGGAAAATTTTTGAGTTGCAAAATAGTAGAGCAATAATTATTTATGCCGCTCCAACGCAACTCTGTTGCGTATCTCTTGACTTTTCTATTACGATTTATCCCTTACGGGGAATTAAAATAGTAGACCCTGTATTTCTTAAAAAAACAGCTACCTATATTATTGTTTAAAATACAAATCGAAAAGCGTAATCGTAATACTTCAACTCCGTAGGAGTGACATCATAATAGAAAAGCAAGATGAGAATTATCAACAGAGCTCCGTAGGAGCGGCATCCTACTCAATCCATTCAAAAACATATTTCTCATCATATTCTATATTAAATTTTTGTAACAACTCAATATATTCTTCTTTGAAAGATTTCTTTGAATGATGTATTTCCTGATTATCTATATACGCTATGGTATTATTTAACTGAGATTGAGAACAGGAAAACGCGCCAAATCCTTCCTGCCATTGAAATTTTCCTTTGACAAATTTTCTTTTGTTTATCCATTTTGAAGAATTTGCTTTAACCTCTCTCATTAAATCTGATAATCGGCAATCAGGGTTAATGCTCAATAATAAATGAATATGGTTGGGTATTCCATTAATTGCATATACTTTTTGATGATGATTATTTACGATGCCACAAATATATTTATGGGCTTCATCTTTCCATGCATTGGCAATAAGGCTTTGTCTGCCTTTAACAGCAAATACGGTATGAATGTATATTTGATAAAATGTGTTAGCCATTTCTAGTTCAAACTTTAAAATTCAAAAATATTCAATTTTGATTTTTTTTAGGCTCGATCTTTACTCCGAATTATTTCATGTAAGAAATACGGCCTTGTTAGAAACGGGTTATTATTATGCCGCTCCTACGGAGCTCTGTATTATACGTTCTCTCTGTTATTTTCTATTATGATTTATCCCCTACGGGGAATTTGAAACGGGAAAAATTTAACAGCGTGTGCGAAAATGGAAAATGCTAACTCCGTAGGAGTGACATCGTAATAGAATAATGTAGATGTGGAGTAGCAACAAAGCTCCGTAGGAGCGGCATAAATCAACTTTTATTTCTTTTGTTCAGACCACCATTTGATTAATTCATTTGCCTCTTTCTCATTAGTTGTTGGACAAGAATAAAGACCAAAACTAACCTTCTTGTTTTCTTTGTAAAATTTTATAAGTTTTATAGCATAGCCACCTAGGTCAGCTTTTTCATGGGGAATATATGAGGAAAATGGATTTAAAAAACAATTGCAACTCGCTTTTGAATTTACAAGAGTTATTAAGGTGTCAATATCTGAATGCTTTATCCAATTATTGGGGAAGTCGTCGGTCATATCATAGACACCTAACCGATCATTTACATTACCCTTTTGTTTCACCAGCTCAAGAAATGAACAAGGAGTTAAATTTTTTGGCGAAACCCAATTTGTACTATCCGTTGCAATATGTTTTTTCCTTGCGCAAGAAAAAAATAATATCAATATCACAAATGATATATTTCTCATCAAAACTTCG
>CAISDV010000141.1 GCA_903884185.1 uncultured Chitinophagaceae bacterium
TGAATTCGCCAAAATCAATTCCATCATGATCAAATTTGAGATTGGCCGAATCAATGGTGTAATAGACCTGCGTGTAATTCACCCTCATTCCGGCATTGCGCAACTTTATCTTTCCAACCAGGTCGGGTGAATTGGGATTACCTGAAACAACCAGGTCGCCGGTTGCATAACCTTTTACCTTATCTAATATGCCACCAAGAAATTTATTTACAAAATTTATATTGGCGCTGTCCAAATGTGAATTCACTGTCAGCGAATTATTGGTTGTGTCGCGCGTATCATAAGAGCCATCGGCAGAAAATACATATCCTTTGTTCAGCGACCTCACGCTAAATGGCACTATGCCGGTCTTGCTATTAAAACCACTTTTGAGATTAACGAGTCCAATGGAATCATTGTCCATTCGGAACTGTTCCACATTCAGGTCGGCTTCGGCATTGAATTGACCGAAGAAATCATGCAAGTGTATCTCTCCTGTAGTAATGCCTTCCAGTTTTGGATCTTTTACAAATAAAGAAGAAAGATCGCCTAATACCACATTTTTGAGTTTCATCACCAGGTTGTTGGAACTGCCGTCTGCATCAGGCTCAACAGTTATTTCCTGGAAGCCCTGGGTGAATTTTACATTTTGTGCTGATACAAAATTTTTGCGTAAAGCGATCTCCCCCTGCTTTTCCAGGTTCCATTTTTTATCATTCAAAATAAAGGATGAAGGATTGAAATGTATTCGCACACCATCCTTCAGTGTATACACATCTGCATTGAGGTTGGCCTCATTCAATGTATTGCTGGCGCTGGTATTGAGGGATACAATAGAATGATCGTTCCCTGCTCTCACTGAGAATTTTGTATTGGGAAAAGAAAGGCTGTCGCTTCCCTGCACACTGGCAATATCACCTGTTAATACAAGGCTGTCGAGATTACCCTTGCCATTGATATCTGCACCTGTAATGGAATAAGGGCCATATTTGACAAAAGGTAATTTTAGTGCGAGGCTAAAGATATTTTTCTTTGTGTTCACAGAACCACTGATATTGATATCATTGAGGCCGGATAATTTTTTATCGAACAAAGAAAGATAGGGCTCTATATAATTGGTGCTAAGGGTTACTTCAAAATCCTGGTTCTTGGGAACAGAAGCAGGGGCATGGATATAAGCCGGGTAATACCGGTTAAGGAACGATTGGAGACTATTGGGAAGATCCAATATGCTGAACTCGCCTGAAATGTTAGCCGCAAAATCATTACTTGCTATACGCAGGTATTTTACATTATTGGTATAACCGGAAGTTAGGTTGAGGGAATCAAAACTGAAAGTTGTTTCAGTGTTCCTGATATTAGCATTTAAAAATTTAGCTGTTCCAAGGAAATTATCAATATTGGTTCCTGTAAAATTTACGTCAAGCAAACCTGTCAACCCAAGGCTGTCAGAATAAAAATTAAGTGGTTTGAGATTACATTTCACCAGGTCGCCAAGAATATTGAAACTGGGTGCGGGTTTTGAAAGATCTACTTCCACGTTACTGGTGAATTCCAGGTTAGGGTCCTCTATCTTTACTTCGCCATTAAAATATTTTTTCTGAAAAGTACCGTTGGTGGTGATGCCAGTATAAGTATAGTTATTAAAATCAAGGCTGCTGATCTTCCCGTCTAAAGTCATTTTTATTTTATCTATCAGGAAATTACTGCCTGATATCTTTCCATCAAAATCAACCAGCCCAAATTGGCTGTTATTGAAAAGTTTGCCAATGTCAAAACGGTTCATGGTAATGCTGCCGGAGTAAGTGGCATCTGCATTGTGCGGTAGTTCCATTGAAATATTGGTAGTGAAGCCACCGAGATTGGAAGTGATGGTACCCGAAGTAATAAAGCTGTTGATCCTTCCATTAAAATTTCCGCGGAAAAGAATATTGCCCAATGCCTGCAGGTTGGGTGTGTTTACCTCTTTTACAACAGGAGCAAAGATGCTCATATCGCTGTAATTGGTCTTTATTTCGCCATTATTGAAATCGATCCATGTTTTGTTTATATCCGGTAACCCTTTGATGGCAAAGCTTCCGCTGATATAAGTGGTATTACCTGCACGGGCAAACAGGTTCTTTATATTGAAGTCGGATACGGTGCCGAGAAAATTACCATTCAGCACCACTTCTTTTTTCCATGTCTTCAGTTCGGGTGCAAAAAAGGCAATATCATCACTATTTATCTTCGCATCTTTAAACTGTGCATCCATTAAAACATTGGTAACATATGCTCCAAAATCCTTGTCAAAGTCTTTGAACTTCATCGAATAATAATCACCTATCCTGGTTTTGTTGAACTCAAGGTCAAGCTTTGCGAGCTCCATGATCCTGTTGGTGAACTTGAATTTTGTTTTTAGTTTTTTTAATTCCAGCCCACAACGTTCTTTAGCGCTAAGAGAAATATCTGCTGTAATGGTATCTTTTCGCAGGTGGATATTTGTAAAATCGCCATTGATCGCAGTGAACAACAAATGCTGTCCGTCAAACCAGGCAAGTGCTTTTTTCTGATTGGCATCATCACGGAAAGTGCCCTTGCGGATGGTCAGTTTTTTTACTAAAAGGCTGAGCGGTGACCCCTTTCCAGCACCAGGAGTTGGCTTAGCATAAATAAGCGGTCTTAATGCAGGGGTTGATTCAGTAGAAAAATACGGTTCTTCTACAATGGCCGTATTGATGAGAAAAGTATTTTTATC
This sequence comes from uncultured Chitinophagaceae bacterium, assembly GCA_903884185.1. Lineage (GTDB taxonomy): Bacteria > Bacteroidota > Bacteroidia > Chitinophagales > Chitinophagaceae > CAISDV01. Next base: position 2,717 of record CAISDV010000141.1, read on the forward strand.
CGGGTCAATATTATCGGCATCCAGGAGCAGGGAAGCAACACTGGCATGTATCTGTTCGCCACGCCATTGATCATTTTCAAGAAAGATGATGTTTTTCAAATCCAATTTCTGCAGGTTCAATGCCATGCCTCCTTTCTTTTTTTCTTTGGAAGGAGGAGACGAAAAATAATTGGCAATAAATTGGTAGTTCCATGTAGAATCTTTTCGCTGAAATTTCACCACTGCATTTTCAAGGCCAATAAATTTCAACTCAGCAGTGTCTTTCATAAAAAACCAGTCGGTGATATGCACTTTCAGGGAGCCGGCATAAAGAAGCGTATCTTGTTGCTTATCTTTTATGAGGATGCCTTCCATGGTCAAATTATCGAAGAGAGAGAACCCGACTTTTTTGACCGACACTTCTGTTCCCAGTTCCTTTGCCATTTTCTTTGTGACAATACCCGCCAGCCAGTTCTGCACCGGGCTTGTCTGAACAGCGATCAAAGCCAGAAGTATCAATCCAAAAAGAACAAATAAAGAATGCCGGAACCATTTGATCCTGTCGGCAAGAAAAGCAATGATGGTTATGATCAATACCAGCCAGAATGTGGAGGAGAAGGATAAAAGCCCTTTGTACAACATAAAAAAGGCGGCAATAAGTATGACACCCAACATGACCAGGAAACGAACCGATATTTTGAGTAATCTATTCAGTGGTAAGCACTTTAAAGTAGTAAAAATAACTCATACGCTTCTTAGTCAGCTATAATAGAAGACTAATTAACTGCGAAAACAGGCAAAAGCCCTTTATCGCGCCAACAATAAGCAAATCCTATGCCTTTTTTTTGGGTATGCTAAGTGATTGCCAGCCTTCATTACGTACCCATCTTCCCAGGTAAACGATCTGCCCTACATGATAGGAATAATGTGCCAGCTGACGGAGGATGGCATCATAGACAGGAACGGGTTCTGAACGTATATAAACTGTTTTGGTGAGGTCATCTTCCTGCAGGTTTTTCAAAGCATGGAACATGCAATCCCAGCCCTCATTCCATAAAGCGATTATTTTTTCTTTTGAGCTTTCATTTTCTTCAAATTCCTCATCTCTTTTTCGCCATGTTTTTTCGCCATCCTCGGTTAAGAAATTTGTCCACCTGCTCAGCATATTGCCATGCATATGTTTTACAATGACTGCCATGCTGTTGCTTTCTGATGATGGTTGAACAAGGAAGTCTTTTTCCTGTAATTGTTCAAATGTTTTATCACCGAGTGAACGGTAGCTCTTGAAACGTTTGATAGAATCTTGAAGAAAATTGTTTTCGAAAGACATGTAATTGAATTTACGATTTCAGATTTACGATATACGATTTGTTGATTGAACTATGATCCTATCATCTTCAAATCCTACGAATCTTAATACCCGGCAACAGAATCTTCCCCTCTTTTATCACCTGCTGTTTGCCTGGTGCCATCGGCCAATATTTTAATTACTTCTGTTCTTCCGATCTCGGAAATTGTTTTTGTTTTATAACCCATGGCTTCCAGTTTCTTTTTTACATCATCCGGGAATCCTTTCTCAAGGCTGATCTCATCGGGCTGCCATTGATGATGAAACTTGGGTTTGTTCACTGCATCAGTTGCATTCATATCAAATTCTATGATGTTCACCAGCGTTTGGAAAACAGAAGTTGGGATAGTAGTTCCGCCTGGAGTGCCGGTAACGATATAAGGTTTTCCATTTTTCAGTGCCAGCGTTGGCGACATAGCACTTAACATTCTTTTCCCGGGTTGTATGGCATTGGCATCGCCGCCTAAAGCGCCATACATATTGGGTACACCCGGCTTTGAACTAAAATCATCCATTTCATTGTTCATTAAAAAACCGGCACCACCAACCACAGTTTTAGAGCCGAATGTGCCATTCAATGTGGTAGTGACTGCAACCATATTTCCATCTTTATCTATCACGTTGAAATGCGTTGTCTGGGTACTCTCTTTTATGATTCCCGCTTTTACATTTGTGCTGGGAGTTGCTTTTGTTGGATCATAATCTGCCATCCTGCCTTGAAGATATTTGTCACTGGTAAGAGTTTTGATCGGCACTTTCCAGAAATCAGGATCACCCATGTATTCTGCCCTGTCGGCAAAAGACCTTCTTTCTGCTTCCACCATCAATTGTACTGCCGCCACTGATTGAAAGCCGTCTGTGGCAATTGGTTTATCCTTGATCATCTTCATCAACTGGCATACAATGATACCTCCGCTGCTGGATGGTGGCATACCTATAATGGTATATCCTTTATAATCAAACTCCAAGGCGGTCCTTGTTTTTACTTTATAATTTTTCAGGTCATCCAGTGAAATGATACCATTGCCTCTCTGCATTTCATCCACGATCAGTTGCGCTGTTGTTCCTTCATAAAAACCTTTTTGTCCAAGGTCACGGATACGTTTTAATGTTGCTGCCAGTTCCTTTTGAATAAGCGTATCACCTGCTTTCCATTTAATTTCTTTGATATAAGCAGAAGATTTTGTACTGTTTTTAATAAAAGAAGCTTTTGCAGAATTCAGTCCGGCTGCCTGTCTTTCAGTAAGTACGAAACCATTTTCTGCGATATCGATGGCAGGTTGTATTAATATTTTGAAAGGAAGATTGGCATATTGCGCTTCTGCAAATAATCCTGCAACACTTCCCGGAACGCCGCTGGCAAGATGCCCTGCGAGTGATAAGTTATTTATTACATTTCCATCCTTATCAAGATACATATCCCTCGAAGCTTTTGCGGGGGCTGTTTCGCGAAAATCCACAGCAATTGTTTTTCCATCTTTTTTTCTTGCTACCATAAATCCTCCGCCACCAATATTTCCTGCGCCCGGAAATACAACAGCTAAGACCAGTTGTGTAGCAACGGCGCCGTCGAATGCATTACCGCCACGTTTCATGATCTCGGCACCCACCATGCTTGCCAGGGGATGCGCAGAAACAACACTTGCGTGGGCAAACTCCTGCGACTTTATAATAGTGTAGTGGTAAGGGTCAACAGCTTTTCCGGATCCAACAATAGGGTTGGTATTTTGGGCCGACAGGCAGCAGGGAATGGTAAAAAGGGTGAATAGAATAATATAATTTCTCATAGCTGGCAAGTTACTGATTTGATAGAATTATGTAACTATTTACTGCTATTTATAACAGAGAAAGATACTGGCGATTTCTTCTGATTTTTGGAAGCGCGAATGATTGATATTGCACTCTCAAACACGGCCCCTCTTTGTGTTTTATTTTTTAACTAAAAAAGGGGCTGTATGAAAAAAGTGTTATTGATCTGTGCGATTTTGGTTTTTGCTTTCAATGCAAAGGCCCAATATTCTTACACAACTGCCGGAGCAGTTTATTCCCAGAATTTTGACGGACTACCCAATGCCGGCATTTTTACTTTAAGTGGAAAAGGGCCATTCAATCTCAGCGCAGCTCCTGTAAATGCAACAAATATTTCGGGATGGCAAATATATATGTATGCAGGCAGCGGCTCTAATGCCGGCTTCGCTTTTGGAACAGGAAGCAGCACCGGGCAAAGTGTATATAGCCTGGGAAGTTCGGGATCAACCGATAGGGCTTTGGGCACTCTTGCATCGGGAACGGGTATTTATGCCATTGGCATTGTGCTTACTAATAATACTGGCGTTACTTTAAATGCATTTACTGTTGGTTTTACTGCGGAGCAATGGAGGAACGGCGGATCTAATACAAGTAATACATGGGCATTCAAGTATAAGACCGGTGCGGCGATAGCAGATATCAATCAAGCAGGATTCACTTCTATTACTAACCTGAATTTTTCATCGGCTGTTAGTTCAGCTTCTGCTGGCGCTATCAATGGAAACCTTTCTTCTGATCAAACTGTAAAATCGTATACAGTTACAGGAATCACCTGGAATAATGGTGAGCAATTAGTATTGCGATGGGATGATGCCGATGAATCTGGTAGCGATGATGCCATGGGAATTGATAATTTTTCTTTTGCGGCTTATCCGTCAACAAATTTATACAGGTGGAATGGTGGAGCATCGGGTTCGTATAATGTTTCTGCAAACTGGAACCCTGCAAGGAGCAGTATCTCATCAAACGATATTCTTCTTTTCAATTCACCCGGCAGTACAACCATTGATAACCTTCCATCCGAAACAATTGCTTCATTGATCATATCCGGGGGAGCAAATCTTACTCTTCAAAACAGCAGTACAGCAAATGCCATCACAATAAATAAATATGTAAATATTGTAACAGGCAATTCGCTGGTGATGGGAACGAATGCTTCTATCTCGGTTGCTTCCCCTGGGTTGATAAATGTAAATGGAAACCTTACCACCAATGCATCTGTGTTGCTTACTTCAGATAATAATGGTGCTGCAGGTTTGGGCACCAGCACCGGAACGATCACTGGAAATATTAAAGTGCAGCGATATGTTCCGGGGAAAAGGGCATTTCGTTTTCTCTCGCATCCATTCAGCAGTTCCATTGCTTTGAATTCTTTAACAGGCAATATTGATATTACGGGAGCAGGAGGTAGTACCAATGGGTTTACCAATACGGGTACTAATAATGCTTCTGCATATTGGTATAAAACATTGTCGGGTAATGCATCGCAAAATCCCGACCCCGGCTGGATTGCTTTTGCAAACACAAATGGTACTGGGAATGATGCCTGGCTTCCCTATGAAGGCATCAGGGTTTTGGTAAGAGGAAATAAAGGTGAAGGATTGGATGGAAATGCATACACACCGTCTTCTGCCACCCTGCAAATGAGTGGGGCAGTGAATATGGGCGATCAAGTAATTACTTTGAGCAAAAGTGCCAACTCTGATTATAACTTTGTTGGAAATCCATATCCATCGCAGGTCGATCTTAGCCTAACGACCAGAGGAAGCAATGTGGGTTCTAATTTCTGGGTCTGGGATATTGCCCAGGGGCTAAGAGGCGGTTATACCAGCCATGCTTTTTCTTCCTCATATATTTTACCATCATACAGCGCATTTTTTGTGCAATCAAGCAGCAGCACAATTAATAACACCATCCAGTTTTCAGAAACATGTAAATCTGTTTCTGTTCCGGCGCAAACATTATTCGGTGGGAATGATCATCCGGGCAATTACCTGGAATTGCGTTTGGAGAGTGATAGTATTTTTTGGGATAGATTATTATTTTTATTTGATGATAGTGCAAAAGCTGTTACCGATCTAACTGATGCACCAAAATTATTAAACCCCGATGTAAATTTTTATAGTCTTAGCCAAGAAAGTAATTTTTTATCCATTGATGCAAGGCCACTTATTTCAACACTCACTATTCCATTGGGTTTGCAAACTTATGCCGACAGGAATTTTACTATTCGCGTTTCTGATATTAACCTTCCGCCAGGTGTTCAGATGCAGCTGCACGATAAGTATCTTGACAAATGGCAGCAACTTGATAAAAATACCCGTTATGAGTTTAATTCAACTGCTGCAGATACCGGCCTGGTCAATAACCGTTTTGAAATAACGCTTGCCAAATGGGTGATGCCTGTTATTGATCCTCCATTAGAATTTACTGTGAAGCTCGGCCCTATTCCTTGTGCAGAACAATTAACAGTGAATTATTCTTCACCGGTAAAAGCCGAAACCTCTATCCGCATCCTCACTGCCGATGGAAGGATTTTACAAACCATACATGCTGGGATACAGCAACAGGGGCAGGTGACCATCTCTGTTTCGGGGATTGCTTCAGGTATCTACCTGTTGGAGGTTATTTGCGGCGACAGGAAAACAATCAAAAAATTCAACAAACTCTAAATAGTTACCTATGAAAACAAGACATATCATCAAGACGGCGCTATTTTTCTTTATTCTCCTTTTCCCCTTAGCCATGCAGGCACAGCCGGGTTTTGGGGATGATACTTCGGATGGTGCGGGAGCCCCCATTGACGGTGGATTAAGCATCCTACTGGCTGCCGGTGTAGGATACGGGGTAAAAAAAGCCTATCAGAAAAGGAAAGATCAAAGACAGATGACAGGATTGGGAGAATAGTGAGGAGTGCGTTCATTTGCCGAAGCAGCTCAAATATTTTGGGCTGCTTTTTTCTTTCCTTACATTCACCACTCATTTTAATGATATATGATGAAAATAGTATTGACCGTCTTGACCACCGTACTTGTCTTTGCAATATCACCTGCACAAACCCTCCAAAGCCCCGACCAATTCTTAGGATACAAAGTGGGAACAAAGTTCACCCGGATGGCCAGGGTTGATGAATACTTTGGTTCAGTTGCCAAAGCAATGCCAGGTATTGTAAAGCTCGAGAAATACGGAGAAACAAATGAAGGAAGGGAATTGATGCTGGCATTTATCAGCTCACCCGAAAACATGCAACGACTGGATGCTATCAGGAAAAATAACCTGCGGCTTGCAGGATTGGCAAATGATAAAGCGGCGGCAATAACCGAATCTGCGCCAGCTATTGTATGGCTGAGTTATAATGTTCATGGTAATGAAGCTTCATCAAGTGAAGCATCCATGATGACATTATATGCATTAACCGATCCCAATAACCAGCAGGCAAAAGAATGGTTGAAAAATACAGTAGTGATCATTGACCCATGTATGAATCCCGATGGCCGCGACAGGTATGTGAACTGGTTTAATTCCATGACGGGAAAAAATTTCAATACCGATCCGCAATCACGCGAGCATGGTGAACCCTGGCCAGGTGGCAGAAGCAACCATTATAATTTTGACCTGAACCGCGACTGGGTATGGCAAACGCAGATAGAATCGCAGCTGCGAATGAACAAATACAATGAGTGGATGCCACAGGTTCATGTTGATTTTCATGAACAGGGGGTAAATGAGCCTTATTATTTTGCTCCTGCTGCAGAGCCCTTTCATGAAGTGATCACACCCTGGCAGCGCGAGTTTCAAACCATGATAGGCAAGAACAATGCAAAATATTTTGATGATAATGGATGGCTGTATTTTACCAAGGAATTGTTCGATTTGTTTTATCCTTCTTATGGAGATACTTACCCAACTTACAACGGCGCGATAGGAATGACATTTGAACAAGGTGGTGGTGCCAGAGGTGGATTGGCAGCCATTAATGAAGATGGCGATACATTGACATTAGTTGACAGGGCTACGCATCATTTTACAACAGGTATTTCCACCATTGAGACCACCTCAAAAAATGCACAGAAAGTAATAAATGAATACAAGAAATTCTTTGATGATAACCGCAATGCAAAAAATGCAGAATATAAAACCTATGTGGTAACAAGCGGAGACAGAAATAAAATAGATGCTGTTAAAATGCTGCTCGATAAAAATGGAATTGAAAGCGGCCCTATTAGCGGGAAAGTAAAAGGGTACAGGTATTTTACCAATAAGGAAGAAGAAACGGACCTGGATAAGTATTCGTTGGCTGTGTCCATGTACCAGCCCAAGAGTTCACTGGCAAGGGTATTATTTGAACCGCAAAGCAAACTCAATGACAGTGTTACTTATGATATCACCGCATGGAGCATTCCCTATGCATATGGAGTAGAAGGGTATGCTTTAAAAGAAAAGAGAGAAGTGGTGCCGCCAAAACCAATGGCATCAAATATTATATCAGATACAGCCCTTGTTTCTTCTACTTATGGTTACCTGCTTCCGTATCATTCACTCAACAGTGCAAAGGCATTGGCTTTTTTATTGAAGAATGGGGTCAAGGTCCGTTATGCTGCCAAACCTTTTACTTATAACGGGCAGAATTTTGACAGGGGAACCCTCATCATTTTAAAAACAGCCAATAATACCAGTAAATGGAATCTGCTGGTGAACCAGGCTGCAAGCAGGTTTAATACAGGTATGGTGGTTGTCACAACCGGCATGATGGATAAAGGCGCCGATTTTGGAAGCTCTGACGTACACATCATCAATGCTCCTAAAATTGCAGTGCTTACCGGTGAAGGCGTTGCTTCTACAGATGCCGGTGAAATATGGGACCTATTTGATAATACTTTGGGTTACCCTGTTTCTATGCTGAATGCAAATGATCTGACGCGTGCCAACCTAAAAAATTATAATGTACTGATAATGCCGGATGGTTCTTACCGGTCACTGAATGATAAGGCAGTTTCAGATAAATTAAAAGATTTTGTAAGGACGGGTGGAAAGCTGATAGCATTACAGGGCGCGGTATCGCAGCTGGCATCGGGTGATTGGGGTATCAAAGCAAAAGAAGATAAACCTGAGAAGGCAGAAGACAAAGTTGAATACGCAAATTTAAAATCGTATGCTGACAGGCAGCGAGACCGTATTCCCAATTCTATTGCAGGGGCAATTTATAAAGTGCAGCTGGATAGTACACATCCACTCGCATTTGGTTATCCGGGATATTATTATACTTTGAAACAGGATGGAGGCGTGTATGAATTCTTAAAGGAGGGCTGGAATGTGGGCATATTAAAAAAAGATAATTATGTAGCGGGATTCAGCGGTTTTAAACTGAAAAATAAACTGAAAGATGGGGTGTTGTTCGGGGTGAATGATATGGGCGGAGGTTCTTTTGTATTTTTTGCCGATAATCCATTGTTCAGGATGTTCTGGGAGAATGGGAAACTGATGTTCTGCAATGCGGTTTTCCTGGTGGGGCAGTAATACAATCATTTCGGGCCTTCAAAAATTGTTGAATGGTAAATGATCATTCAGCGGTTCGGCTATCTTCGTAAACAATTCAAATAATAAGGAATGAAAGCGATCGTTAAAAAGGCATTCTTTTTTGCAGCATTTATTTGCTGTTACTGTTTTTCTTTCTCACAATTGCCCCAGTCTTATAATAGTGCAGACATTTACATGCAGCTGAAAAAACTGGATATGCTGGGTAGTGTGTTATATGTGGCTGCACATCCCGATGATGAGAATAATCCTTTGCTCCCCTGGTTGACAAAAGAAAAGTTATACCGCACTGGTTATCTCAGCCTCACAAGGGGCGATGGCGGACAGAACCTGATAGGCAGTGAACAGGGAATAGAATTGGGTATGATACGAACACAGGAATTATTGGCTGCAAGAAGAGTGGATGGTGCAGAGCAATATTTCAGCCGCGCATATGAATTTGGGTATAGCAAGAGTGGAGATGAAGCACTCAGGATATGGGACAGGCAAAAAATATTGAGTGATGTGGTTTGGGTGATACGCCAATTTCAACCTGATATTATTGTGACACGTTTTCCCGGCGATGCAAGAGCGGGGCATGGTCACCATGCAGCTTCTTCTACTTTAGCGAATGAAGCATTTACTGCAGCAGCCGATCCAACAA
>CAISDV010000142.1 GCA_903884185.1 uncultured Chitinophagaceae bacterium
CTATATCCGCAAAACAATCCTTCTTCTTTAGCAATTCTTCTTGCCATAACTGCACCATCCTTATCAGTCACCTGTTCAAAATGATCGATTACACGCATATCATAATTCTGCGGAACAAAATCTTCTCCAAAACCTTCTGAAACATAAGGATGCACTTCATGCATATCCACTTCACCTGTTCTGAAATATTTTGTAAGTAACGAACCATATACATCTATTGCCCATATCTGTACATTGGGATTTTGTTCTTTCAAATACATTGCAGTACCGGTAACTGTGCCACCTGTTCCTGCAGTACAAACAAGATGCGTGATCTTTCCATCTGTCTGCTTCCAAATCTCAGGCCCTGTGGTTTCATAATGTGCCAACCTGTTGGCGGGATTATCATATTGGTTGCAATGAAAAGAATTGGGAATTTCTTTTGCGAGCCTTTTTGCAATGGAATAATAACTGCGGGGATCTTCGGGCTCTACATTGGTAGGGCAAACGATCACTTCAGCACCAACAGCTTTCAGGATATCCATTTTTTCTTTGCTCTGCTTATCTGTAGTAGTGAAAATGCACTTATATCCTTTTACACAGGCAGCCAAAGCGAGTCCCATACCTGTATTGCCACTGGTGCATTCAATGATGGTACCACCGGGTTTTAGCTTTCCTTCTTTCTCAGCTACTTCTATCATCTTCAAAGCCATGCGGTCCTTGATGGAATTACCGGGATTGAAATAATCCACTTTTGCATAGACGGGACAAGGAACGTCCTTCGCTACTTTATTCAAACGGATAAGGGGGGTATTGCCTATTGTTTCGAGAATATTGTTCTTAATGTCCATGGCCAGGCTGTTTCGGCAAAGGTAAGATAAAACCCTCCAAGGGTTCTAAACCCTTGGAGGGTTTAGAATCTAAATTATAAAGACTGGAAGCTATCTTTCATTTTCTCGCAGAGCTGGCTCTCTACCATTTTCTCTGCTACGAGGATCATATTTTTAAACGCAATATCGTTGCTGATGCCATGACCAATGATGACTGGTTTGGCAACACCCAACACTGGCGTACCACCATAATTCTCATAATGGAAACGGCTGAAATAACTGTCTTTGCTTAATTCGCGCTGCACTGCAATATCATACACGCTTTCAGCCATCTTCAGGATCACGTTACCCGTAAAGCCATCGCAGACGATCACATCACATTTATCATTAAAAATATCACGGCCTTCAATATTGCCAATAAAATTGAGCTGCGTATTATTTTTGAGAAGAGGATAAACGGCCTGTGACAATATATTTCCTTTTCCTTCTTCCTCACCCACATTCATTAAACCAATGCGTGGACTGTTGATGCCAAGAATATGTTGTGCATATAAACTTCCCAGCATAGCAAACTGTCCGAGGTGTTCGGGTTTGCAATCGGCATTCAATCCTACATCCAGTAAAAGCCCTGTGCCGCCATTTAATTTTGGAATGATGGTAGAGATAGCGGGGCGTTGTACACCCGGAACTGCTTTGATACTGAAGAGAGCGCCAACCAGCATGGCACCTGTATTACCTGCGCTGATGAATGCATCAATGCTTCCCTTTGCCAGTAAATGAAAACCGATGGCAATAGAACTTTGTTGTTTTTCTTTGAATGCTTTGGTGGGATGTTCATTGTAGCCGATCACTTCAGGCGCATGAACGATTTGAACAGAGGAGCTAAGATTGTATTCTTCCAATAAAGGCTTTAACTGTGCCTCATCACCTATACAAAATAAATTTGCCGTATGATTAGGCTGAGACATATATTGATGAAGCCCCTTCACCACTTCAAGCGGTGCGAAATCTCCACCCATCATGTCTAATCCGATCTTCATTACGGCAAGATAAATCAAATACTCTATCTAAAACCAATCCTATAAGGTTTCTAAAACCTTATAGGATTTATTAAAAGCTACGCTTTTAATGGCGCTTTTTCAGCTACCAGCTTTCCTTTATAGAACAATTTACCTTCGCTTACGTGTGCGCGGTGGCGAACATGGGTTTCACCTGTTGTAGTGTCTTTGCTTAATGTTACTTCCTGTGCAACGTAATGGGTCCTTCTTTTTGCGCTGCGTTGCTGGGAATGTCTGCGTTTTGGATTCGGCATAACTTACAATTTATAATATCAAAATTTTTATTCTAACCCTTTTAATTTTTCCAGTCCTTTCCATAATGGGTGCCCGTTCTCTTTCACATCTTTCTCCATCTGTTTCAACTTCTCTAATACTTCTGTGTTGCATTGTGGCCCGCCCATTTCTTCTTCACTGCACATCTTCTGAAACGGGATACTGAGATTGATGAATTCGTATAACCAGTCGCCAACAAACAAATGGCTTTCTCCGCGGCTGATATAATACACATCGGGATCTTCTTCCTGGTCATTCATCGGCCCCGGGTCTTCTACCATTTTGACAATGATGTTGAACTCATCCCACAACTGTTTGGCAAGAGTATTACCACACCTGTCGCACTGCACATCCACTTTGCCATCGAGATCAAACTTCAGTTGCATGAAGCCATTATTTTTCTCAAGGCTCAACTTCACATTTGTGGTGCAATTGGTAAAATCCTGGTCACCATAAGGTACAAAGAACGAATCCCCAATACTATACTCGTACACATGAACGCCGGGCTTCAACCCTACAAATGCTATCTCAAATTCCCTGCGCTGGCTCATTGACGGTTTTTAGGGTGGGCAAAGGTAATACAAGCAAGCCAAAAAGGCAAAGGAAAGTTGGATTTATGCCCATTCTTAGCGTAATTACAGTGGATTATGAACAGAAAGAGCGGAAATATGGCGACCAAGCCCCTTTTTTGGCTAAAATGGGGGGTGCCTATGGCGCTGATCATAGGCATTAAAACAGCCCAATTCTTCCCTTCCCTGATTGAAAATGTATACAGCACCCATTGGTATGTCTCCATTTCCGAAATATTAAGGATCCTGACCGGCTGGATTCCTTTTAGTTTAGGTGATATTTTATATGGCGGATTGGCCATTTTTTTATTGATAAAAGTTGTTCTGGTTACCAGGCTTTTGCTCGGGAAGAAACTTACCTGGAAGGGAACGGGTATGGCTGCATTACGCATCGTGAAAATATTGATGTGGATATACATCTGGTTTAACCTTGCATGGGGGTTGAATTATCACCGGCTTGGAATAGCCCATCAATTAGGATTACAAAAATTTGAATATTGCAAGGAAGATGTGAGATCACTTACACGTGAGATCATTCAGAAATTAAATGAATGCAGGCGGCAGATAAAAGATACTACACTTCCGCAGCCTTCTCTGGCGGAGGTTTTTAAAGGAGCATACAATAGTTATGAAAACGTTTCGAAGGAAATGTCTTTTCTAACTTATCATCATGGTTCTGTGAAATCGAGTTTGTATAGTTCTTCTTTGGGAAGTTATTTTGGTTTTACAGGATATTATGATCCTTTTTCCGGAGAAGCGCAGGTGAGAAGTGATATACCACGTGTATTGATCCCTTATATCAGTTGCCATGAAATGGCCCACCAGCTTGGATATGCGAGTGAGAGTGACGCAAATTTTGTCGGGTACCTTGCTGCTTCGTCTTCAGATGATGTGTATTTCAGGTATTCCGTTTACCTGGACCTGTTCTCTTATGCGCAGGGACAAGAGGTGATCTCATACCTGGCTGAAAGAGATGTAAAAGGTTTAATACAGGAGATGAAGAAGAACCGAACGGATCTTGATACGCTCGTAAAAAATGACAGGAAGCAGATCAGGGAATTCTTTTTTAAAAGAAGGAACAGGATTTCTCCACTGGTTTCGGGGTTGTACGATCAGTATTTAAAGATGAACCATCAGCTTGCCGGTATCAATAGTTATGATGAAGTGATAGATTGGTTGATAGCGTATAGAAAAAAATATGGAAAACTCTGATAAACCCCGAGGTTTTGAAATATTTTTTAAAACAGAGTTGTAATAGAAAACCTCGGGGTTTATTTTACAAAAACAAATTTCAAATTGCATTGGGAGCCTTATTTTTGCTCCCCGCGCGGAGGTGGCGAAATTGGTAGACGCACTACTTTGAGGTGGTAGCGCC
>CAISDV010000143.1 GCA_903884185.1 uncultured Chitinophagaceae bacterium
CTCATTATTTATTTCCTGGCTACAGGTAATGAAACAAGAAAGGAAATTGTTTGCGGGTTGGCCGTTTTATGGAGCCTTCGCCTGGGAATATATCTGGCCATACGAGTGGGCTCTCACCTGGATCATGAAGAAGGGCGCTATCAGCAGTTACGCAAAGAGTGGGCACCAAATGCCAACTTTAAATTCTTTGTTTTTTTTCAGGCACAGGCAATCAGCAATATCATTCTCTGCACACCTTTTTTTATTATCGCTTCCAATAGATCAGAAAATATTTCAGCGCTTGAATATATTGGCGCAGGGCTTTGGCTGATCTCTATTATAGGGGAAGCGGCATCCGACTGGCAATTAAAGCAATTCAAAAAGAACCCTGCCAATAAAGGAAAGGTTTGTTCAGCCGGCCTTTGGAATTATTCGCGCCACCCAAATTATTTCTTTCAATTAATGATCTGGATATCGGTCTTCATATTTGCATTGTCCAGTCCTTATGGATGGATATCTATCATCTGCCCATTGTCCATCGGCTACCTGATCTTTAAAGTAACAGGTATCCCCATGACCGAAGAGCAATCTATCCGCAGCAAAGGCGAAGCTTACAAAGAATACCAGCGCACCACCAGCGCATTTATTCCCTGGTTAAAAAAAGAAAAATGAGTTTCATGCGGATTCCCGCAATACATTTATCTAAATAAATCGTAGATAGCTCATCATGTGGTACAATTCCCTGCTCGAAAAAAACCGGGTGCCTGATTTCCTGATCCGTACGGGTATCAAAAATCTATTAAGGCAACGACTGTTGGAAGAAAATGCCGGAGGCACAGAAGCCAGGCAGGAACGTTTTATGCAGTTGGTGAAAGAACTGCAATCCTCTCCCATTGCTGTGAATACCGCCGATGCCAATAAACAACATTACGAAGTACCTGCACAATTTTATCAATATTGTTTAGGCAAACACCTGAAGTATAGCAGCGGCTATTGGAAAGAGGGCGTAATAAATATTGATGAGTCTGAAGAAGATATGCTGGAACTCACCTGCGCCCGGGCAGAGTTGAAAGATGGACAATCTGTATTGGAACTGGGTTGTGGTTGGGGCTCGCTTTCATTATTTATGGCAGCAAAATATCCTGCAAGCAATTTTACCGTTCTATCCAATTCACATACCCAGAAAATTTATATCGATAGCCAGGCGAAAGAAAGGAATATCCATAATCTCACAGTGATAACGGCAGATATTAATGTGTTTACTATTGATCAGACATTCGACAGGGTAGTTTCTGTAGAGATGTTTGAGCACATGCGCAATTACAAATTGCTGATGCAAAAGATAGCCGGTTTTTTAAAGGCTGATGGGAAACTGTTCGTTCACATCTTCACACACCATTCCTGTGCCTATAAATTTGAAGTGAAGGATGAGAGCGACTGGATGAGCGAATACTTTTTTACCGGTGGCATCATGCCATCGGATGACCTGCTATTATATTTTAATGATGATCTTTCTATTCAGCAGCACTGGCATGTGAACGGTATGCATTACAGCAAAACATCGGAAGCATGGTTACAAAATATGGATAAGAACAAAGTACATATCATCCCACTTTTCGAAAAAACATATGGAAAAGAAAATGCCCTGAAATGGTGGGTGTACTGGCGCATCTTCTATATGTCCTGTGCTGAATTATGGAAGTATAAAAATGGAGAAGAATGGATGGTGAGTCATTATTTATTCAGGAAAACGGGTTTATAAAACAGATGGAGAAACTTGCGATCATAGGAACAGGTGTTGCGGGAATGGGTTGCGGCCATTTCCTTCACAAGAAATATGATATCACTCTTTTTGAAGAGAACGATTATGTAGGCGGACATACGAATACGGTTTCTGTTGATGAAGATGGAACCCCGGTTTATATGGACACAGGCTTTATGGTATTTAATTATGAGACATACCCCAATCTCTGCAAATTATTTGAAGAGATCAAAGCGCCTGTAAAAAAATCTGATATGTCGTTCAGCGTACAGTATGTACCTGATCAACTGGAATATTGCGGGTCTGGGCTGAATGGTTTGTTTGTGCAAAAGAAAAATCTGATTAACATCCGCTTTATTAAAATGCTGATGCAGATAGCACGATTCAATAAAGAAAGTGTGAAGATATTGGATGATCCCAGGTATGAAAATCATTCATTGGGCCAATATGCAAAGGAGTTTGGTTATTCGGATGATATGCTCTGGAAATACCTGGTGCCCATGAGTTCTGCGGTTTGGTCAACCCCCATGGAACAGATGCTTGATTTTCCTGTGGTAACACTGATACGCTTTTTTCAAAACCATGGATTCCTTGGATTGAATACGCAACACCAATGGTACACTTTGCACAATGGCAGTGAATCTTACAAAAAATTATTGATTGAACCTTTTAAGGATAAGATACAAGTGAACAATGGCGTAAGAAAAGTATCTCTGGCTGGGAATAAAGCGATCGTGCATACAGCAAATGGGAATTTATATGAGTTTGATAAAGTGATATTTGCCTGTCATGCCAACCAGGCGCTGCAAATATTAGAACAGCCAGGTGATGATGAGAAAAGGCTTCTCTCTCCATTTCACTACCAGAAAAATACTGCTACGGTACACTGCGATGAATCTATCATGCCAAAAAATAAAAAAGCATGGAGTAGTTGGAATTACCGCATTGAAGAACGGAATGGAGTAAAAATGCCTACTACCATTTACTGGATGAACAGTTTACAGCAAGTATCAAAAAAGAAAAACTATTTTGTTTCTATTAATGCATTGCCGGGCAGTGTTAGAAAAGATAAAACTTTCCAGGTGATAGATTATGAACATCCTTTATTTGACGTAGTTGCGATCAATACACAGAAGGAGTTATGGAAACTGAATGAGGCAGGCCCTTTGTATTATTGCGGCAGTTATTTTAAATACGGTTTTCATGAAGATGCCTATGCCAGCGCAGTATCTTTATGCCGGAAAATTTTGAATAATGAATAGCTGCCTGTATAAAGCACTGGTGATGCACAACCGGCTGGAACCTAAGCCGCATAAGTTTCATTATAATGTATTCATGTTTTATGTTGACCTGGATGAACTGGAACTTCTTCCCAAAAAACTATTGATGCTCAGCCATAACAGGTTCAACTTTTTTAGTTTTAAAGACAAGGAACATTTACGGCTACCTGCCGGCAACCCGGATACATCAAAATCTACCAAAGAACATATACTGGATTATCTGGCAGAGAATGGTGTGCTTGCCACTCCTGCAAGGATCATGTTACTCACCAACCTGAATGTGTTGGGTTATAATTTTAATCCTGTCTCTTTTTACTTTTGTTTTGATGAACAGCAGCAACCCATGTGCTGCATAGCAGAAGTGAGCAACACTTATAGAGAAATGAAACCTTATCTGATAGGTAAGGAAGCATTTACCGAAGGCAGATTCCGGCTTGATACAAAGAAATATTTTTATGTCTCACCATTTATAGACCCCGATACCGATTTTGATTTCAACATTGGTGTGCCTGCTGAAAAATTGAATATAAAAATTGATGATTATAAAGACGGGAAGCGGTTTTTCCTGAGTACACTGACCGGGCAACAGAAAAAACTGAATAACAGAAACCTGCTGTTGTACAGTATCCGTTTTCCGTTGATCACATTGCAAGTGATCTTCCTGATACACTGGAATGCCCTGCGGTTATGGATAAAAAAATTGCCTTATCACCCTAAAGCGGCAAACCGGGATAAACAGAAAAACGTATATAGGGAATATAAGGGATGAATTACCGCAGAGTCGCAGAGACAGAGAGAAACGCAGAGATGTTTATCATTTGATTAAACTGGTTGAATTTTATCTCAGCGAACCTCCCCACCTCCGAGCCTGCCCCGCTAAATGCGGGGTCTCTTGGGTGAAAAAAATATAAGTCAAATGATTTATCTCTATGTTTAATTCGTATCTATTTGTATTTTGCATAACAGACTAACAAATGGCGACAACTGCAACCACAGAAATAGAATTAACAGCCAGTAAAGGTTTTTATGAAAAACTCGTATTGCAATTACTTTCCCGAATGCAATATGGAACCCTGAACCTTGTATTGCCCGACGGTGAAGAAATGCGCATAGGCAATGGAGAAAGGAACATTTCTGCGAGGATTGAAATAAAGAACCGTAACTTTTTTAAGCGTTGTGTTTTATATGGTGATATTGGTTTTGGAGAAGCGTATGTTGACGGCGACTGGGATACAGATGATATTACCCAGGTAATAAAGTGGTTTTTATTAAATGTCGAGAATGCCCCTACCCTTTCCGGCAGTCGAACCAAAACGTTTGTACTGAATATCCTGAAGTTTTTTAATAAGCTCTCGCACCTGAGAAGGGAAAATACTTTATCGGGGTCAAAGAAAAATATCAGTGCGCACTATGACCTGAATAATAGTTTCTTTTCTCTATTCCTTGATCCTACCATGACCTATTCAGCTGCATATTTCAAAGAAGATGGAATAACATTGGAGCAGGCACAGATCGAGAAATACGATCGTCTTTGCAGGCAATTGCAGTTAAAGCCTACTGACCATGTTTTGGAAATAGGCAGTGGCTGGGGCGGCAATGCCATTTATATGGCGAAGAATTACGGTTGCACTGTTACTACTGTCACCATTTCAGATGAGCAGTACAAATGGGCGAAGGAACAGGTGGAAAGCCAGAACCTCTCGCACAAAATAAATGTGCTAGTTCAGGATTACCGCTATTTGAAAGGAAAGTTTGATAAGATCGTTTCCATTGAAATGCTGGAAGCCGTTGGGGCTAAATTTTTAGATGTGTATTTTAAGAAATGCAGTGAGCTGCTTCGTAAAGATGGTATCCTTGCCATACAAGTAATTACTTGTCCGGATCCTCGTTTTGAAAGTTTACGTACGGGTGTTGACTGGATACAGAAACATATTTTCCCGGGATCATTGCTGCCATCAGTGGGTGTTCTTAACAGGGCGGTAAATAATGTAACCGACCTGAGCCTGGTTGACCTGAAAGACATAGGCCTTCATTATGCAAAAACATTGACCGCCTGGAAAGAAGAATTCAACAGAAATATCTCCGAAATAAAGAAGCTGGGATTTGATGATCTCTTCATCCGCAAATGGAATTATTATTTATGTTATTGCGAAGCGGCATTTCTCATGCGCAATATCAATGTGATGCAGATGGTATATACCCGGCCGAATAACACGAATAGATGATGTGTTATAAAAAAATCACCGGGGAGACAGGGAGACGGTGAGGTACGCAGCATTGAAATTCAGAAGCCAAATAGATTATTCAATATCTCTCTGCGCTCCTCCCCGCCTCTCCGTCTCTGCGGTAATTCTTTTTAATCACCTCTCTTTAAATCTTGTAAAAACAACTGCCGCAAATACACAAAGCCCAAAACCAAGAACACCATTGAGCCTGATGCCAAAATCATGCCCTATATCTTTTCCATACACCAGGAACATGGCAAATAACCCAATGCCAAATGTCTGAGCAATTTTTACAAAGAAATATCGCACTGCAAAATAGATGGCTTCTTTATTATGCCCTGTTTCATTTACATCTTTTGCAATGATCTCTGATAATATTGCATTGGGTAATATATTCAGCGAAGCCACAGGAATAGCGGCTAATGCGATCAATGCATATATCTGCACTTCAGGATCCAACTCCCCTCTCCCCAAAAAAAAGATACCAAGAAAAATACCTGCCAGCAAAGCAAAGGAGCAAATGACAATGATCTTCTTTCCTATTTTTTTTGCCAGCCATGTGATGACAGGATAAAAAACAAATGAGATCAGTACCATGGTAATCATCAGTTTATTACCGATGGTTTCAGGAAGGCGTAGCAGCACCGTAACAAAATAGATGAGCCCCGAAGTAATGATGGTGATGGCAATAAAATAAGAAAAATCGGCAACGATAAATAGCCTGAAATTTTTATTGCTTAAAGTCTGCCTCAATGCTTTCCTAATAGAGATCACACTTGGTTTACCGGTAACATATTTCTTTTCATCGATCCCAAAAGCGGTAACACACATAAAACCTGCGCCCAGTATTGCAAGAATAAAAACAGTGTATTGCAAAGCAGTAACGCGGGAGCTGATATGAAACTGGTGCTGCAGTATATCGGCAATATTAAATGCATTGGAGGCAATGGCAATGCCGAATACATAACCCACCGATTGAAAAGTAGAAAGCGTGACCTTATCTTCTGAAGATGGCGCCAGTTCGGGCAGCAATGCATTGTAGGGAATGATGTATGTAGTGG
Organism: uncultured Chitinophagaceae bacterium; assembly: GCA_903884185.1. Lineage (GTDB taxonomy): Bacteria > Bacteroidota > Bacteroidia > Chitinophagales > Chitinophagaceae > CAISDV01. The sequence continues at coordinate 6,308 of CAISDV010000143.1, forward strand.
ATGACATATAGAATCCTACCAATGTAAAAACCAGCCACCAGATATTGAGGCTGCTTTCTGATTGTTTAAGCGGAGAGAAAACCAGGCAGCAAAAAATAAGTGAAGGAAGTATGGCCCATTTCATCATTGGTATCCTGCGCCCTTTGGGGTTTTTACTTTTATCGCTTAGCTGTGCGATCAATGGATCATAGACGGCATCTACCAATCTCCCGCTTGCGGTAATAATGGCTATTGCGTTAAATATTCCGAAGATGGCCACTTGTGTAATTAAAGCGGGAAGCCCACTGTTAGCGGGTGGCAGGTAGAGATACACCAGTATCACACTGATCAGGTTGATCATCACACTCCATCCCATCATGCCAAAAGCATAAGCAATTTTATTACGGAGGGGGAAGGCTGGTGCAGACATAAGTTGCAATATCGAAAAAAATAAATGAAAGATGGCTTACAGAGAGACTTGTACACATATATCAAATATTTAATTGATATATTACCATTCAGACCTACTTTACTACAATTCAAAACATTTGTATATGAGTATGAGGAGATTGGAAAATCAGTATGTACTTTAGGGGAGCATATATACCTAAAGCTTAAACGCTAAACTCATGAAACTAACTGCTAAATTCTTGCTAAGTGCAGTTATCTGCCTTTTGTTCTCACAAGTATCCAGTGCACAAGTATCTTCCGTTTACAAATCAGGTTTTGCAGCAAATGCCATGGTCTTCGATGCTTCGGACAACCTGTATGTGGCTGATGTAAATACCGGGGTTGTTTCTAAAATACCCAGCGGCGGCGGTACGCCGGTTACCTATGCCACCATCACAGGAGCTAGCCCTACTGCCCTCTCAGGTATGACTTTCGATAATTCAGGGAATTTGTACGTTTCCGATCAAAGCAACAATCACATATTGAAAATTCCCAGTGGTGGCGGCTCTTTTTCTCATTTTGTTTATGTTCCACAGTACAACAGGAACAGCTGATTATACCGAAACCAGAAGAGTCATCACCAATGCACAAGGTTTATTTACAGCGGTAATTGGAGATACGGGAGCTATTAGTACACTAGGAAACTTCACCACCATTAATTGGAAATTATCCCCTAAGTTTTTAAAAATTGAAATGGATCCTGCAGCGGGTAGTAATTTTATTACGATGGGTACCACACAGTTTCAGTATGTAGCCTATGCACAATTTGCTAAAAGTGTGGATGCTGAAAATATAGTGGGTATAGTACCAGTTACATTAGGAGGAACTGGTGTGAATAGTTTAACAGGTTTAAAAACTGCATTAACCTTAAATAATGTAAGCAATACAACAGACCTAACTAAACCCATTAGTACCTTAACTCAAACTGCACTTGATTTAAAATTAAATGCCGCAGATACGAGTAAATACACAAAACAAACCTATACAGATTCAGCATTACTGACTAAATTAAGTATAACGGGTAATGCTGCAACGGCGACAACAGCAGGAAATATAACAGCAACAACAAACACGACATTAACCTCCTTATCAAATTTAGCAACAGTTGGAACCATCACAAGTGGCGTATGGAGTGGAACAGCGGTAGCTATTGAAAAGGGAGGAACTGGTGCTACAACAGCAAGTGCAGCAAGA
>CAISDV010000144.1 GCA_903884185.1 uncultured Chitinophagaceae bacterium
CTGCGTTCTCCGCCGCCACCGCCGCCTCTCCTATCATCCCTTCTTTCCCTGTCGCCACCCGGCCTCCTGTTATCATCTTCCCTTCTTTCTCTCCTGTCGCTCATATCATTTTTACCACCAACGAAATTCGGGTTCAGTTCACGTTTGCCCAGTACTTCACCTTTACAGATCCATACTTTGATACCGATCTTACCATATACTGTCTGTGCAAATACATTGGCATAATCAATATCCATACGGAATGTATGCAATGGCACACGGCCCTGTTTGAATTCTTCGCTACGCGCTATTTCTGATCCACCCAAACGGCCGCTTACTTTTATCTTGATCCCTTCGGCACCCATACGGAGTGTGGAAGCAATAGACATTTTGATAGCACGTTTGAAGTTGATACGGTTTTCGATCTGCCTTGCAACAGTATCGCCAACAATATTCGCATCCAGTTCAGGACGGCGGATCTCTAATATATTGATCTGCACATCATCCTTGCTGGTTAGTTTCTTCAACTCTTCCTTGATACGGTCAACCTCGCCACCACCTTTACCGATGATGATACCTGGTTTACTGGTATGTATAGTAATGATCAGTTTACCAAGCGTACGCTCGATTACGATCTTTGCGATACCACCTTTGTTAATACGGGCATTCAGATAATTACGGATCTTCTGGTCTTCGATCAACTTTTGGGCGTAATCTTTCTTACTGCCGTACCAGTTGCTTTCCCATCCGCGGATGATGCCTAACCTGTTCCCAATAGGATTTGCTTTCTGACCCATATTTTATGGTTTCAATTGATTTTTTGAATCTACAATGATTGTTACATGGTTGCTGCGCTTCCTGATCTTATACCCACGGCCTTGTGGTGCGGGGCGCATTCTTTTCAGTACGCGGCCACCATCCACAAAAACAGTTTTTACTATAAGGCTGCTATCAGCTGCACTGGCGCCGTCATTTTTCTGCTCCCAGTTATTGATGGCACTCTTCAACAATTTAGCCAGCGGAACTGCATTGTGCTGCGGGTGGAATTCTAATATGGCCAAAGCCTTTTCCACTTCCATTCCGCGGATCACATCAGCCAGCAAACGCATTTTGCGCGGCCCTGTTGGATAATTATTAAGTTTAGCTACTGCTTCCATTTTATTTATTGTTTGATGTAAAAAGTGTCAAATGCCACTTTTTACTTTTATGCATTCTTAGTGCCTGAATGTCCCCTGAAATTCCTGGTTGGAGCGAATTCTCCCAGTTTGTGTCCCACCATGAATTCCGTTACATAGACCGGGATGAACTTATTGCCATTGTGCACGGCAAAAGTGTGCCCTACAAAATCCGGTGTGATAGTGCTGCGGCGGCTCCAGGTTTTGATCACTCCTTTCTTGGATTTACCGTCATTGATCGCTACTATCTTTCCATCGAGGTTTGCGTCAACATAAGGACCTTTTTTAATTGAACGACCCATAGTAAAATTTTATTCCAGTTTATAAATTCCGAATCCGGTTTTCAAACCAGGCCAGCTAACCGGCCCATTATTTTATTTTGTCAGTTTCTTTCCGTCCCTGCGCTGAATGATCATCTTATCACTTCCTTTTCCTTTTGTTCTTGTCTTTTCTCCCTTGGCATATTTACCAGTTCTGCTGCGCGGATGGCCACCTGAAGCTTTACCTTCACCACCACCCATCGGATGATCTACCGGGTTCATGGCTACACCACGTACACGCGGGCGAATACCTTTCCAACGGTTTACACCTGCTTTACCTGCAGTTTCCAGGTTATGATCGCTGTTGCTAACCACACCTACTGTTGCATAACAGTTGATCAATACTTTCCTTAATTCACCACTTGGCATTTTCAGGATAGCATATTTTTCTTCTTTATTGGTAAGCTGTGCAGAAGAACCTGCGCTTCTTGCCATCTTGCCGCCCTGTCCGGGTTGCAATTCAATATTGTGTACATTGGTACCAAGTGGCATATTCTTCAGCAGTAAAGCGTTTCCTATTTCAGGAGCAACATCTTCTCCGGCAATGATCTTAGCACCAACCTGCAATCCCTGTGGTGCAAGGATGTATCTTTTTTCGCCATCAGTATAAGTCAACAATGCGATGAATGCTGTACGGTTTGGATCGTATTCAATAGAAGCAACAGTTGCTTCAACAGCGTGTTTGTTGCGTTTGAAATCGATGATACGATAATGCTTCTTATGCCCGCCACCAATGTAACGCATGGCCCTGCGGCCCTGGAAATTACGCCCACCTGATCTTTTCACAGGCTCCAACAAACTCTTTTCAGGTTCGTTAGTGGTGATCTCAGCATAAGCATTCCCAATTCTCCAGCGTGTGCCGGCGGTCATTGGTTTGTACTTCTTTAATGCCATGTCTTCTCTTTTTATGCGAAATTTTCAGCTTCGCTGCTTTAATTAAATATTTGAATACAGGTCAATTGTTTCTCCTTCTGCAACGGTTACCAATGCCTTCTTGTAAGAAGGTTTTGCACCCTGGATAAAACCAGCTTTTGTGAACCTTGTCTTGTTCTTACCTGGAACAACAACAGTGTTTACATCCACCACGCTTACGCCGTAAAAATCTTCGATCGCTTTTTTGATCTCCAGCTTATTGGCCCTGCGGTTTACCCTGAAAGCATACCTTCTCAGCTTTTCCTGCTGTGCATTGGCCTTTTCAGTTAAAATGGGTTTTATTAAAACGTCGCTCGGTATCATTTGACTTAATTTGAAAAATTAATAATTCTTACAAGTTTTATGCTTCTGCTGTTTCATTGTCTGAAAATATCTTCGCTGCATTTTCTGTCAACACCAATACATCAGCATTCATGATGTCATAAGTATTGATATCTGATAACAAAGAGCTGGCAACATTCGGCACATTGCGCGTACTTAGGTAAAGATTATCATTATACTCAGGCAATACCAGCAATGTTTTCTTATCGGCCACTTTCAATCCTTTCATGATATCCATCAACTGTTTTGTCTTTGGTGTTTCGAAATGAATATCTTCTACCACCACAATGGCGTTTTCTTTGGCTTTATAACTTAATGCAGAGATTTTAGCGAGATCCTTCACCTTGCGGTTCAGTTTAGTCAGGTACTTGTGCGGTTTTGGCCCAAAGATGGTACCACCACCCTTATACAAAGGGTTACGGATATTGCCTTTACGTGAACCGCCTGTTCCTTTTTGTTTGTGCAGTTTGCGGCTCGCACCCTGTACTTCAGCACGGGTCTTTACTTTGTGCGTTCCGGAACGTTGTGCACCACGGTATTGTTTTACCGCGAGGTAAAGTACATGGTCATTCGGTTCGGTGCCAAAGACTTCTTCGGGCAACTCGATCGTCCTGCCTGTTTTCTTTCCTGTTATATCTAAAACGTCTACTTGCATACTATTCGTTTTTAAGACTTATAAGGTTTAGGAAACTTTATAAGTCGGTCTCTTTTATTTTTGTATTAAAACGATTGATCCGTTATGTCCCGGAACCGAACCACTGATAAGGATATAGTTCTTTTCAGGGAATACTTTTACCACTTTCAATCCTTTCATCTTCACCCTGTCGTTACCCATACGGCCAGCCATTCTCATTCCTTTAAATACTCTTGCAGGATAAGAAGAACCACCAATAGAACCTGGCGCCCTTGAACGGTCATGCTGTCCATGGGATGCTTCACCCACACCTGAAAATCCATGGCGTTTTACCACACCCTGGAAACCCTTTCCCTTGGTTGTGCCTACAACTTCTACCTTATCGCCTTCAGCAAAGATGTCAACAGTGACAGTTTCGCCTAATGCTTTTTCTATAGAGTAATCGCGGAATTCTTTTACGAATCTTTTTGGAGTAGCCTGAGCTTTTGAGAAGTGATTAAGCTCTGATTTTGTGGAGTGTTTTTCTTTCTTATCACCGAATGCCAACTGCAATGCAGTGTAGCCGTCTGATTCCTGTGTTTTCACCTGTGTAACGGTGCAGGGGCCTGCTTCAATAATGGTACAGGCTGTTTGCCTGCCATCAGCAGCGAAGACGCTGGTCATCCCGATCTTTTTACCAATAATACCTTTCATCGTTTTGCGGTTTGTGCCCCGCGGAGGTATGTAGGACATCCCGCCGATGAAGCGGAATTCAATCCTTGTTTTCTGCCGACCTTTTCCGTTGTTTCATTCTATTTTCCCGTCGGAGACGAGGAAATATAACGAGAGGAAGTACCGGAAGCAAACAAACCTCGAAGGGCCTGTTTATATGTATCCCCGTTTCTTTTGGAACCGGGAACTGATACTGATCAGAGCTCTTTTTTCACTTGTTGGGTGATTGAGAGATGAGCTAAAAAAATTTATAAGAACTAATACCCATCGCCTTTACGGCGGCGGATCATGCTTTGATCTCTACTTCTACGCCTGAAGGAAGGTCTAACTTACTTAGTGCATCCACGGTCCTGGAAGAAGAAGTGTAGATATCCAGCAAACGCTTGTGCGTACAAAGCTGGAACTGTTCACGACTTTTCTTATTTACGTGTGGCGAACGCAATACAGTGAATATTCTTTTGTGTGTAGGCAAAGGAATAGGCCCTGTTACCACGGCACCTGTGCTGCGTACGGTTTTTACGATCTTTTCGGCAGATTTATCTACCAGGTTGTGATCGTAAGATTGTAGTTTGATCCTTATTCTTTGGGACATAGTAAAAACCCAATTTTCCCATTGGGGCTGCAAAGGTAAGGGGTGGGGAGTGAATGGGCAAGACTTTTTTCAAGTTTTTAATTAGGATTACAGGATTTAAAGATTTAGCAGGATTGGGATGCGGGATACGAGATGCGAACATCGTACATAAGTACATCTAACATCGTACATTATTAAACCGCTTTTTTCACTGCCGGATTACTCTCCACCAGCCTGATCGTCCAGAAATCGTCAGATAGGTTTTCATTCAGGAGGTAATCGTAAGGAATGGTAAAATAGCCTTCCATCCCCCATTCCGGCCCCCAACTATTGCGTACAATAAAGCGTTTGGTGGCATTATCATAGCCAACTGCAAGCACTGCATGGCCGCCAATGGTGTCTTCATGTGCGTGGGGCATATTCAATACACCGGATTGGGCTACCTCAGCGCTTTCAAAGGACTTATATACTGTAAACCCAAAAATAAACGGGTAACCGTCGGCAAGGCATGCCCGCATCTGGTCAATATCACGGATAACACGGTGAAATAATATTGCCTGGTGTTTCAGTGCATCCTGGTAACAGATGGCATGAGGCTTTTGTGCAAACTCACTGACAGTATATGGCCATAATTTCTCAGTGCAAACACCCTGGTGCCGGATACTTTTCATTCCATCGCGGATCTGTGCACCGCTATCCGTTTGTATATGATTCTCAATTGAACGCTCATTATAATAGATAAATAACCTGGATGGCACAAAGGAGGGTGATCTCTGTTTTATCAATTCAAACTGAAAAGCACCTGCAATGGCATTGGCTGTACAACTACCCAATTCTCCCTGGTCATAAACAGCCGGGCATTGCTCACGCAGGTCAATTTTATACGGAAGTTTTTTTAATAGTGCCCTTGGAGCCTGGTAAATAATATCGCGATGGTCAGGAAGGTCGGGCTTCCATCCAAAATGCAGGGACGTACGATACATATTATTGTAGTTTTTTAAAGTGACAGGATAATTGTTGAGGGAAGGATACAGGCAGGAACAAACATACTATTGATTCATATCAGCAATCAAGCGTTTCAAAACGGTTTTCCCTTGAGGTGAAAAAGGAAGTTTCACCGTTTTTTCCCCAAACTGCACGTGAAAAAGACGGTTTTTCAAAAAATGGAGTTTGCTACATATCCAGTCCGGCTATGCCTTCCATAAGAATTAAAAGCCACCTGCTTATTTTTATTCGCTTGAATGTTTGCTGTCATGCAATTGGGACATTATATTGTATGGTGAAATATTCATTCATCTAAACCTGAACTTATGTCAACCCAACCTTCTGAGAACAAACATCCGGCCAAACGAATCAACAAAAAACAGATCAAAGAGATGAGCGACCGGTTCTTTAAATTAGCTTACAAAGACCTGGATGATTCGGGGAACAAGCATGCATTCGAAAAACATCATGACGCAAGATCCTGCTGGTTCTCTTTGAAAGACATCACATCATTATTAACCAATAATGGTTTTGATCCTAAAAAAGCAACTGAAAAAGACCTGGAAAATTTTGGCCTTCGTATTTATTTTGGTATGCACCATCCTGAAAACAGTTTTCAACCATCGCGTCCTGATTATCTTACCAGGAGGCAGCTTACGGCTATCCTGGTTGTTACAAATTCGGCTGACGGGTCTAACATACAGAATCACGACCAGCTAAAAAACCATCCTAAAATGCATGAACTTTCCCTCAACAATGAAGGGGGAATCGACGATGATGGAAGTGGTGACGGGCTTGATAATGGCATGCTTTGTCCGCCGGAGCCAAATTGTATCGGAAGTGAAATTTAAAAACTACCCGGATGCCCCTCTATTTATTTTTTGTATGGTTTGAATTGATCGCGTTGCTTATCGTATTGATAAACCATCACAGGATCAAAAACACTTACCTGTGGTGGTTTATTCCTTTATTGCTGCTCACCAATATCATAGAATGGGGAAGTTATTTTCACATATTCACTCTACACAAATCGAATAACTGGATATATAATGTCTTTACGCTGATCGAGTTCCTTTTCTACTCATGGCTCTATTATTCTATCATCCCCGATAAAGGAAGCAAGCGTATTATTAAACTTCTTGCTACGATACTTTTTTTTACCACCCTGGCCAACCAGTTATTTTTGCAGGGTTTCTGGCATTTTCATTCTTATACTTTTATGTTAGGGTGTATTGTAATGGTATCGTATGTATTTCTTTTTTTCAGGCAGATGATACAGCATGTTGATGATGAGAGTTTGCTCAGACAGCCTTATTTCTGGGTCAGCATCGGCGTATTGTTTTTCTATGTGGGGCAATTTTTCTATTTCGCATTCTTCCAGTATTTCCTGATTAAGAATGATTTTGGAAGCAGCCTGCCTGTATTTCATTTCTTCAACAATCTTCTCAATATTCTTTTGTACACTTGTTTATCAATCTCATTCTTTTGCAAACCGGGATCAGCAACTACATAATTACTGGCATCATCGCAGGAACCATCATGTTTTTACTGCTGGGTGGCTTTATTGTTGCTTTTATTATCCAGTATCGCCGGAAACAGCGCACGCATCTTGCAGAAATGGTTCAAACAAAAACCCAATTCGAACAGGCTATCTTAAAAACGCAACTCGAGATACAGGAAGAAACATTTAAAGCCATCAGCCTCGAGATCCATGATAATATCGGGCAGATGCTGAGTTTTATCAAATTGAATATCAGTACAGTTGATCTTAGCAATAAAGAGGATGCAACTGAGAAATTAAACCAGTCGAGGGTATTGCTTACCAATGCCATACAGGACCTGAGAGATATTGCCAAAAGCCTCAACACAGATTTTATCAACCAGATAGGATTGATAAATGCTGTGCAACAACTATTATCTTTATTACAGAAAGCAGGCAAGTACAAGGCAGGCCTTCTTGTGAAAGGAGATGTGTACACGCAAAATCTGCAAAGGGAATTGGTGATCTTCCGGGTAGTGCAGGAATCATTGAATAATATTGTAAAGCATGCAGAAGCAGATACGATAGATGTTGTCATGGAATATTTTCCCGATAAATTGTCCATCTCTATTAAAGACAATGGCAAAGGGTTTAATATACGTTCTTTAGATAAAAGATCGAATGCAAGCAAAGGATTGGGATTGAATAGTATGGATGCGAGGATCAAACTGGTGAATGGAACTATTTCAATACAAAGCGAGGAAGGGAAAGGCACTGAAGTGACCATTGAATTATTAAAGCAAAATATGATCTGATATGCAAACTTATTTTGTTGCCCTTGCTGATGACCATGCCCTGATACGTAACGGGATAGCGGGGCTGATCAATACGTTCGAGGGGTTTCGTGTTTTATTCCAGGCAGGTAATGGAGCAGAGTTAATAGAAAATATCAAACCTAAAGCAGTACCCGATATTGTATTAATGGATATCAACATGCCAAAAAAAGATGGCTATGAGACCACACTTTGGCTGAAGAATAATTATCCCGATGTAAAAGTGCTGGCACTTAGTATGTATGATAATGAAACGGCCATCATTCGTATGCTGAAGAATGGCGCTTGCGGTTATATTTTAAAGGATGCAGAACCTGCCGATCTGAAAAGGGCTTTGCATGAGATCATCAACAGGGGATTTTATTATTCCGAATTGGTAACAGGCCACCTGATGAACACCATTCATAAACTGGATGATAACACGGAGACCAAAGCAACGCTGAAACTAACCGAAAAAGAGGTGGAGTTTTTAAAATACTGCTGTACCGATCTTACCTACCACGACATAGCAGAGAAAATGTGTTTGAGCCCCAGGACAATCGAAGGTTACCGGGACAGTCTTTTTGATAAACTAAAAGTTCGCTCAAGAGTAGTGCTCGTGATCTATACTATTAAGAATGCCATCGTAAGTATTGATACTCTTAAAACGTGAAGAAGAGTTACTGGTTACTGGTTACTGGTTTCCAGTTACTAGTTACCGGTAACTAAAATATTAATCATCGATCTTAACCTTCCCTTTCGATTTTGCAATCACTTCTTCAGAAATACCATTTGGCGCCGGAGCATAGTGAGAGAACTCCATGGTTGATGTGGCACGCCCGGATGACATAGAACGCAACTGCGTAACATATCCGAACATTTCACTCAATGGCACTTTGGCCTTGATCACCTGAAGGTTTGCACGGCTGTCCATTCCTTCCATCATACCACGACGGCGGTTCAGGTCACCCGTTACATCACCCATGTATTGATCAGGCGTTACAACTTCCACCCTCATGATTGGTTCAAGCAATATTGGTTTTGCTTTTCTGCCCGCTTCGCGGAATCCGCCTTTGGCGCAGAGTTCAAAACTCATTGAATCGGAATCCACCTGGTGAAAACTTCCGTCGAATATTCTCACTTTCATATTGTCAACCGGGTAGCCGGCCAATACTCCTGTTGTCATGGATGTTTCAAATCCTTTCTGTATGGCAGGAATAAATTCACGCGGAATAGATCCTCCAAAAATATCATTCACGAACTGGTAACGCTTGCCCGGGTTTTCTGTGAGCCATTCAAGATCTGCAGGCCCGATAGAAAATTCGATATCAGCGAACTTACCACGTCCACCCGTTTGCTTTTTCAATACTTCCCTGTGTTCGATGGTATTGCCGAATGCTTCTTTGTAAGCCACCTGTGGGTTACCCTGGTTGATCTCTACTTTAAACTCGCGGCGCATACGTTCAACAATAATTTCCAAATGCAACTCTCCCATTCCTGAAAGAATTGTCTGGCCGGTATCTTCATCTGTTTTTACACGCAGGGTTGGATCTTCTTCCACCAGTTTAGCAATGGCCATACCCATTTTATCAACGTCTGCCTGTGTTTTAGGTTCTACTGCCACAGAGATCACCGGTTCGGGGATAAACATATTTTCCAGTACAATCGGATGATCTTCGTGACACAGTGTGTCTCCTGTTTTTATTTCTTTGAAACCAACCGCTGCGCCGATATCTCCTGCTTCAATAAAATCTATCGGGTTCTGTTTGTTGGCAAACATTTTCATGATACGGCTGATACGCTCGTTCTTTCCGCTGCGCATATTCTTAACATAGCTACCTGCATCAAGATGACCTGAATAGCACCTGAAAAATGCAAGACGTCCTACGAACGGATCGGTCATGATCTTAAAAGCCAGCGCTGCAAAAGGTTCTTTTGGATCAGGTTTACGTGTAACTTCTTCTCCTGTATCGGGATTGATACCTGTTACCGCATCAATATCTACCGGTGAAGGCAGGTAACGGCAAACTGCATCTAATGCCGTCTGCACACCTTTATTCTTAAATGAAGAACCGCACATCATTGGTACAATGCTCAGGTCAATAGTTGCTTTACGGATGGCTTCATGCACTTCGGCTTCGGTAATGCTTGCGGGATCTTCAAAAAATTTCTCCATCAGCTTGTCATCATATTCTGCTACAGCTTCAATCAACTGTGCTCTCCAATGTTCAGCTTCTTCCTGCATATCGGCAGGCACGGGAATTTCTTTAAAAGTCATCCCTTCGGTTGCCATATCCCAGATCACACCTTTCATGGTGATCAGATCCACAACACCTATAAAATCATCTTCTGCACCGATAGGCAATTGCAATGGCACAGCTTTGGCGCCGAGCATTTCTTTTACCTGTGTTACCACCATTAAGAAATCTGCACCTGCACGGTCCATTTTATTTACGAAACCAATACGTGGTACTTTATAACGGTTAGCCTGGCGCCATACTGTTTCAGATTGTGGTTCTACACCATCAACCGCAGAAAACAAAGCGATCAAACCATCCAGTACGCGCATGGAACGTTCTACTTCAACAGTAAAATCCACGTGGCCGGGAGTATCAATGATATTGAAATAATAACTTTTTGTATCGCTGGTAACTGTACCCTTATCGGTAGGGAATTTCCACTGGCAACTTACAGCCGCAGAAGTGATAGTAATACCTCTTTCATGTTCCTGGTCCATCCAGTCGGTAGTGGCAGCGCCATCATGTACTTCACCGATCTTGTGGATCATCCCGGTATAACGAAGGATACGCTCAGTAGTTGTGGTCTTGCCGGCATCAATGTGAGCAGCGATCCCAAAATTGCGTTGTAGTTTCAAATCCGCCATAAAAGTGTGTTTATTTTTTGATTCCTGCTTCCGGTTAATTCCTTATGGCAGGGCTATTTTTTGAGCGGCAAAGGTAAGGATATTTTCTATTGATTGGAGAGGAAAAAAGATTGACCCGCAAGGCTAGTTTAGCCGGTTTAATACCCTGACAAAATATAAGACCCCGAATATGAAACTGTTCCCTCAAGCCGGGGGGCTTCACATCTACGCCGCCGCTGCTTTTATTTCTTTGGAAAAATATTCCGCAAGCGGATTTTTCCAATCCGCCTTCGGCGGACCGAAAAAAAAGAGGCGGCTTACGCAGATGTTGGTAAAAGGTGCGGTACCAAGCCTTCTCGATCTACAATTGAGTTTCCGTTAATTATGTGAAGTTGAGGAACAAGCGGATTTATTATCCCTTATAATTCCGGTAGTGGATATTCATCAGCTCGGCCTTGCTGTTAATGTCTAATTTTTTATAGACACGCTTGATATGTTCGCGAACGGTATTGATAGAAAGGCTGAACCTGTCGGCAATGAGTTTATAGCTTAATCCCTGCGATATGGCCGTTGCCACCTGCATTTCCCTTTCGGAAAGTTTTTCGTTGAGGTAGGATTTATTCTGCGACTGGAAATAGTCCACCACTTTTCTCGCCACCATCGGTTCCAGGTAAGAACCTCCTTTGTGAATGCTTACAATACTTTCTTTGATGGCATCCATTGGAGTTTCTTTGGTGATATATCCTACCACGCCGGCGCCCAACAAATTGAAAATACTTTCTGAACTGTCGATGAAATTATTTGCGATAATGGAAATAGAAGGAAAGCGTTCCCTGATCCTGTAAACTTCTACTGCCGCTTTCATGCCATGTTGTTTTACATCAAGGATCACCACATCAATATGCATGTTGTTGTCTTCGGCCATCATTAAGAAATCATCAACATTGGCAGTGGCAAGTACAATAGACATTCTTGGATCGTTGAGGGAGCCTACCAATATTCTCTTAATAAGCTCATCATTTTCAATGATAGCGACCTGGATCATAGGATTGAGGGGAGCAAGAGATTTTATGGAAATTTTTCTTCTATGCAGGAAGAAAATCCGGTTCTCTTCTGTTGATATGTAATTTCGTTCTTTTTTTATTCGCCACCAACCTTATGAAAATAAAAAAAGAATGATGAAATATAATTTGTCTGTGAAATATAATTTTTGCATTATTGCAACCAGACGAAGTTTTACAGCCAGGTTTGTTTTATTGCAGTAGCCATTGACCCTTTCATACTGATGGGTATCTCATTTCCCATCGCTTCCATATTTCCTGTCATTGTCACAGTCGTTTTTTCACTCATCAGCAAACCCGTTTTGCGATCAAAGATGCGGGCCTTGATATAATTTCCTTTCATATTCTGTTTCAATTCCATTCCGTTCTGCGTGATGGTACCATTGATCACCATATCTGAATTGATAGAAACATCTACCTGTTCAGCATCTGCTTTAGTAATAGTATATTGATTGAATACGTGCATATTTTCGCCGCCGCCTGCAGAATCGGTCCATTGATATCCTTCTTTTATTTTTTCATCTTTTAAAGTCAAAAAGTAGCTTGACATATCCAGTCCTGCCCCCAAATTCGAAACTACTGAAGCCAAAGCACCTCCGGATGTGGTTACTCCATTTTCAATTACCATTTCCTGCGGCACACCAATCATTTTTATTGCACCGGCTGCCAGTGGATTTGAGGTTGTAGCAGGGTCATCCGAATCAAATGCATTGTCCTCTCCCATCACACTGGTTGATCCTTTCACACGTTTAGTAGTTAAGATCAAAGTGAACCCTGTGTTAGTAACCGCCTTGACCTCACAGGAAGAAAAATTCTGCCCCGAAACAACCGTTTCCATGTTCTCTCCGCCAATAGGAAGTGACATGGTCATTTTTGAATCAAACTGTATCTGAAATTTTTTACCAACAGCAAGTTTGATGGATTGTGCTTTGGCAGGAATAAAAAAAGCTGCTGCTGCAATAACGATCAATATTTTTTTCATTCGATGAATTTTATAAAATATCTCTACCAGCCACCGCTTGCTCCACCGCCTCCACTACCTCCACCACCGAAACCGCCGAAGCCTCCTCCTCCGCCACCACCCCAATCACCGCCACTACTACGGCCACCACCCATACTATTTAATAATAACATTGGAGCGATCCAGCCAAGTCCGCCACCCCCTCCTCCACCGCCCGTGCCCCCACGGATCACAAGAAAAAGAACAACTACCAGAATGAAAATAAATTTAATCAGAACGCCGCCACTAAAATTTGTACCGGTATTACGAACACGTTGAATCTTATACTCTCCCACTGCTGCCTTGCTGATATCATCAACAGCCTGGTTCAATCCACCATAATAATTTCCTTTCCTGAAAGCGGGCTTGATATCATTTTCAATGATGTTGCTTGCAGTGATATCCGGAATAGCGCCTTCCAAACCATAGCCTACTTCAATGCGCACTTTATGGTCATCAACTGCTACCAGGATCAGCACACCATTCCTTGTTTTTTTATCACCAATACCCCATTCTCTGAAAGTATTTACTGCAACATCTTCTATGGGTTGGTCATTCAATGTCTTTACAATAATGATGGCTACCTGGTTGGAACTACTATTATCCAACGCTACCAATTTTCTCTCGAGTTGGTCACGGTCATAATCAGCCAATACTGATGCCTTATCTACCACCAAACTTGGCGGATTAGGCATGGGTATTGATTTTTGTGCAGACAACTGAAATGTCGCTGCAGCAAGAAATAATAAAAGCAAGAATTTTTTCATGGTCAAAATATAAAAGCGGCCATTGCTGGCCGCTATCAATTATCGTCCAAAAACAATATCGTCGGGCAACTCATTTTTATCTGTTGCCGCATCATAAGGAAAATGTTGTTTCAATGCTTCTCCCACTTCTGCAACCATAGATGCAATGCCCTGCGCATAATTTTCTTTATTGAAATGTGCGAGCATATTTTTCACGGCTTCATTCCAGAATGCATCACCTACTTTCTGGTGAATACCTTCATCGCCATACACCGCCAGCTGCTTGTCTTTGAGCGCCACATATATTAATACACCGTTGCGCTGTTCAGTAGCATACATCTTCAACTCGCCAAACACTTCGTGTGCACGGTCAAGCGCATCCATGAAACGGCATTTGCTTTCAATATATACGCGCACTTCACCACTTGTCTGGTGTTCTGCAGCCTGTATGGCAGCAACCACCAGTTGTTGTTCCTCCTGCGAGAAAGGATGCACTGCTTTTTTACGAAAAAAATTAAACATGCAAATGAATTAGAATTTTACTGCCGGAGCTTTATCACTTCCCGCATCTGCCTGGAAGCCTGTCTTGGCTTTAAATCCAAACATGCCCGAAAACATATTCATAGGAAATGAACGTACCTGCACATTATAGTCCTGTACCGCTTTATTAAAATCATTACGCGATACTTTGATCCTGTTTTCAGTTCCTTCCAGCTGTGCCTGCAAACCGCGGAATGCATCATTAGCACGCAGGTTAGGATATTGCTCTGAAACAACCATCAAACGGCCCAATGCCTGTGATAACTGGCCTTGTGATGCCTGGAACTGCTGCAATTTTTCTGGTGTCAGATCTTTTGCATCCACTTTCATTTGTGTGGCGCTTGCCCTTGCAGCGATCACATTCTGCAAAGTTGTCTGCTCAAAATTGGCTTCGCCTTTTACCGTAGCAACCAGGTTCGGGATAAGGTCTGCACGGCGCTGGTAATCACTTTGCACGTTAGCCCATGCATTGTTTACTACCTCGTCTTGTTTTACCAAACCATTATAGCCACTGCAACCGCAGCCACCTAATATCAGTATAAATAAACCTACGATGATGAGTACTAAATAACTTGTTTTCATTTTTTTAAAGGATTTGTGAGCTAAATATACTGCAAAGGGAATACCCAACGCATTTTTCTGACGGAATGGCGGAGAGGAAAGTTACTAGTTGCCGGTTACTAGTTGCCAGTTAATCCTCCCGATTGAGTTCCACAACTGGCAACTAAGCCCTAGTTCGTCTTAACCCTATTTGCTTCTGCATCTGAAGCAGTTGCCCTGCTGCGTACGGCCTTTAATTTCTGGTTACCAAAAGAATAGGTGAAAGTGAAGCGTACATTCCTGCTTTCATTCCATTGGCGGAAACGTACATCAATGGCCTGGTAAGCGATCGTTGCATTGGTTTTCTGGCTAAAGAGGAGGTCATTAAAATTGAGGCTGATCCTGCCTTTTTTCTCCCAAAGAAAATGTTGCATAGCAAAATTGAGGGAGCCCATATCATTCAGCAGAAGGAATTCATTTAATTGTTTTGTCATATAAAAACCTGACACTTCAAAGTTCCACATAGGAGTGGGTTTATATGACACCTGCCAATACGCCAGCCAGTTCCATTGACTACGATCGTATGTAGCACCCAGGTAATTGGCTTTGTAATGATTATAAATGGCCTGGTTGCCTCCATAACCACTGATCTTCTTGCCAAAATCAAGCGGGAAGTTGAGTTCAAATGCAACGTTCTCGAAAGAAGCGAGGTTCTCTGAAGTGGTATAAGTGATATTGCCATTCTGTTTGGGCGCATTGTTAATGATCACATCATACTTTTTATTATAGCTGATGGAAAAGAAAGGCTGGTTCTCATAAGTAAGAGAGAACTTATATTCATCAGCGGTCTCGGGAAGCAATAAAGGATTACCCTGTTCATAAGTGAGTGAATCAAGGTATTCGATAAATGGATTTTGCTGCTGATAGCTTGGCCTGTTAACGCGCCTGCTGTATTGCAACACACCCGCTAATTGTTTTGATATTTTTCTTGTAAGAAAAAAAGAAGGGAACAGTTGCCAATAATCCCTGCTCAGTACTTCCTTTGAAGCACTGGTACCGGTTGCCACAGTTTGCTCTACCCTTAACCCTGCCTGCACATCCCAGTTTTTAAATTTCTTCTGAAAGGAAGTATATACTGCATTAATATTTTCCGTGTATTGAAAATCAGTGCTCCGTGTAATATCTGTTACCCCATTCTGTTTAAAGACGAGATAATTATTAATGGTAGCAAAACTGGATTTTGCTCCCATTTCAAATTTATCATCCTTGTTCACCGGCATCGAATAATCTGCTTTGAGTACTAGAAAATGAACGGGATTGTCGATGAATTGATTATTCACCGACTTACTGTTATTGGATAATTGTGTGACGATATCACTTGCTGTGTTGAGTTGAAACGCTGAATAATCCAGGTCAATGTTTAAGTCCTTACCTGTTGTATCAAAATTGTGTTTCCAGTTCAGGTTGGCTGAATTGTTGATACGTTTGTTCTGTGTAGTATTGAATGTTTGAAAAGAACTGATCAATGCCCCCGTAGAAGCGCTCAGTTGCTGTGTTTTATTTACTGCATCCTCAGAACCATTGCGCGCAAATCCGCGCAGTGCAATACCGAATGTGTTTTTTTTATCGGCATAGAAATCCGCTCCTGCCCGGTAAGTATTGCTGTTTACATCATTTGGCTGGTAATTGGTTTGAAAGAAAATATTGGGAGCGATCACGCGGCTCAATTCATTATACTCAAACTGGTTCCTGTGAAAAAATCCGTAACCGCCATAAATATTCAGTTTTCCTTTGCGGTGATTGAGATTAATGCTTGGCCCAATGCGGTAAAAATTCCTGTCGGTATGCGCTGAAGCCGTATCGTATAATCCCATGCCGGTGGAAAGATTGATATTACCATTTGTTCCCAGGTCTGCGTTGCGTTTTAAAATGATATTAATGACAGCACCGCCGGAAGCATCATATTTTGCTCCGGGATTAGAGATCACTTCTATTTTCTCAATATTGGAAGCGCTCATATCGCGTAATACCTGTTCAATGTCTGTGTATTGCGACAGCCGGCCATCGATCATGATAGCAGGAGTGCCTTTTCCTACCATGGTCACCTTATCATTGATCACTAATACACCGGGTACTTTCTGCAATATTTCCAATGCTGTTGATCCGGCTGCAGTAGCGCTTGCTTCCACATTCACGATCAATTTATCGGCTCTTTGTTCTAAGAATGGTTTGCGTGCCGTAACGGTAACATCTTCCAGCACATGTTCATCGAATACAAGTTTGATAGTATTCAACTGAATATCATTATTCTCAATATTTACTTTGACAAATTTTTTCTTATAGTTGATCATTGAAATGCAAACAAAATAATTGCCGCCCTTTACGTTTTTGAAAACAAAAGCGCCATCCTGGTCGCTAAGAGAAGATACTAACAAAGACGAATCTTTTTGGCGCAATAATAAAACAGAGGCTGATCTGGCAGGCTTTTGTTTTTCATCCGATATTTTTCCGGAGATGCTGAATTGAGCGGATGCCTGTATAGCTGTAACAATAAATAGCGTGAGTACTATTATTTTCATGAAAAAGGGTTTGATCAGGGTGGGTGCGCTGATGCAAAGGAATATACGATTGGGAGAATAAAATGTTACAGGGATGAGAAAATTGCTACTAATCTGATCTTTCTTAACGCCGGGCTATATATTCTGATAGCCTGGAAGTATTGGCGCGTGAAATGGAGATCTCGGTATTATTAATGAATACAGATTTTGGGTTGATACTCTCAATGGCATTAAGATTTACGATAAAAGAACGGTGTATGCGCAAGAACCAGCTCTTTGATAACTGCGTTTCTATCCATTCGAGCGAGTTCCGGGTAGTGATCTTTTTCGTCTTTGTAAAAATGTAGATATAATTGCTGTTGCTTTCTATATATAAAATATCATCCACCTTTATCCTGAACGTCTGGTTGCTCTCTTTTACCAGGAGATAGGCCTCTTCCGGCTTTAGCTTTGCCTTTAATGCTAACTGTACTGCAGCAAACAGGTCGGCTTTTTTGATGGGCTTGGTAATATAACCTGAGGTTGTTGTTTGTGTGGCCTGCTGCACCACCTGCAAATTTGCATTGGCAGTAATGAAAATATAAGGGGGCCCTTGCTTTTGATCTATCTGCGCAGCAATCTCCAAACCATCCCTGGGGCCTTGCAGATGAAGATCGAGTAAAACAAGGTCTGGTGAAATATGCTCCAGCGCCTGCTCTGCCATATTCTTTGAATACGCCAAAAACACTTGTGTGAAACCAAAACCAATTAAGTAATCTTTAATAAGCTCAGCTATCAGCTCCTCATCTTCTACAACAAGTATTTTAATGGCTTTCATGATGCATCATTTATATGTAACTCAAAATAAAAGCGCCCTTCGGTGTGCATCTCATAACTGCCTCCCAATGGCCGGCTAAATATATCCACCAGCCTCCGGCCCAACCCGGTAGAACTCCGGGCATCCGTTGAATAGCCTGTGCCATTATCAGCCACTACAAAGATGATCCTTCCTAATTAAGGGTCTTTCCTGAGCCGGATTATTATTACCGGTTTACTGATACCGGTGAATGCATATTTAAATGAATTGCTCACGAGTTCAGAGATGATCATGCCAATGGCGAGCGCCCTCTTGGAATCCATCACCAGGTCATCTATCCCAAGATTGATCTCTACAGGAAGCGTATCCATATCTGCCATCTCCTTGAGGTTATTGATCAGTTCATTGATATAAGAACGCATGGAAAGGCCTGAACTGTCTCTCTTATCATAAAGCAACTCATGCACAAGTGACATGGCTTTAATTCTCCGTGATGTGCCCAACAGCGCCTGCAAGACTTTGAGTGAATGCTTCTTATTCATCTGCATTTCCAGCATAGCCGCAATGAACTGCAGGTTGTTTTTCACCCGGTGATTGATCTCTTCTATGAGCACATCTTTTTCTTTGTTCTGCTCATCTATTACAAGATTACTTTTCAGCAATTCATTTTTTTCTCTTACCAATTCCTTTGTTTGCTCTGCCACCTGGATAGTCAAAAGTTCATTTATTTTCTTTTGCGCAGCGGACTTCCGCCTGAAATAAATGATAATATACAGGAGGATAAGTCCGACCATGATAAGGCGGAACAGCAAAGTATTATACCAGAAGTTGCCTACATTGATAAGGAAGGGGGCAGACATAAACATTTTGCCATTATCGTCAGCAGTGATAAAAGCATGGTAATTACCCGGGGGAATATCCCTAATAGAAACCTGCCCTTTCCTGTCAACAGAACGGGTAATCGTATCGCCATTGTCAGAAATGAGCATGCACCTGATGAGGAGATTATTTTCACGTCCCCAGTATCTCACTGAATAATCAATATTGATCCTGCCATCAGGTAAAACAGAAGCGGTGGAATGTATATCGGCATCCTTGTCGTTCACATTCATTTTATTGATAGAAAATACCGGCGGCTTGTTTTCATCACGCCTGAACAATGGATCATACACCAATTTGCGCCCGGCCAGTGCCCAGAAGAGTTGACCGTTTTGATCAGGCAAAACATTGGTGAGGTCGATCATATAAACGCCATTGAATTGGTCAAAGGCCTTGTGTTCAAGAACAGTGATCCCCTTCATAACAAAATACTCGATACCCTTAGCGGTAGTGATCCATATTTTTCCATCTGCAGCTTGTGTAACAGAGTTCACTTTATTGGATAAAAGTCCATTGCTGGTATTGATGCGGTAAACTTTTCCTTCATAAAAAACAAGCAGCCCGCTGAATTCGGTGGCAATGAAACTGGTGCTGCTATCCTTCGAAAAAAAACAGTTCACCTGCTCATTCAGCCTGGTATTGTCTATTGCCAGGTTCTCTATACCTGCCTTAGTGATACGTTGCAATCCATTTGAGAAGGCACAATAAAGTTTTTTGTTTTCATCGAGATATAATTTCAATGGTTCATCCTGCAATAAGCCCGAATTTTTGGAATAATGCAGGAATGCGTTATTATCAAGAACCACTACACCATACTGCATGGTACTAAACCATATTTTATTATCCCGGTCTTTTTTAACGGAGTTGATCACGCGGCTCTCTGCCAGCCCGGGGTATCTATAGCTGGTAAGTACCCCATCTTTGACCATTACCGGGCCCTCGCCATAACTGCCCATCCATATAGAGCCATCATTGGCAAGAGCACCATCCTGGGGATACATAAATTTTATATCGCTGTTGTTCGCCTCCATGTAATAATAACGCTGGGATATTTTTTCCTGGAAGAAGGCGCCAAGGCCTGCGGTAAAAAACCATTTACCGTTTAAAGAAGGAACAATATTGGTTGCATAGTTCAAAGCCCCACTCTTGTCCTGAACCTTATAAAAACAATTTTCGTTGAGCCTTGAAAAACCTGCGTCAAGATCAGATATCCAAAGATTATGAAAACTATCTTCAAAAAGGCGAAAAGTATAATCACTCTGGAGCCCATTGGATGCCCTGATCACAAATGGATTGTTTTTATTGAAATAACAAACTCCTCCGCCATATAAAGAAAGCCACAAGCCCCCGGGAGCTTTTTTTATATCATATATCCGGTTAGTAAACTCACTGTTTAGGCCATATTGTATGGTATCTTTTCCATTCATATTGATCAGGCCCGACTGGAAGCCGCCGATCCAGGTGCCTTCTTCGTTATCGTACACAGAGAGAATGATATTTTTTTCAGTCTTGAGGCGGGGTTCCGCAGGTAATGATAGTAAAGTCAGTTTATCCTGTTTTAAAATCGCGAGCCCCTGGCCCCAAAGGCCCAGCAGAATATTATTCTCCTTATCAACATGTGCGGTCATAATATAATTGGTGGGCAGGCCGCATTTAAAATCATAAATGGAAAGAGCTTTATCATCAATGCAAACAGCGCCATCCTTTTGTGTGCTGATCCATACTCTGTGGTACCTGTCGGTCTCAATATTGATACAGTTTACATTTGAAAGGTTCAATGCCTGGCATTGCGGGGTGAACAGCGAATCATTCCGCATAAAACGGAGGCCTTTCGCTGTTCCTATCCATAATCTTTTGTAACCATCAAATGCAAGCGATGTGATTTCCTCATTGGGTAAGCCGCTTCTTTCGTCATAAAGAGAATAATGATACCCATCATATTTTATTAATCCTTTCAAAGATGCTATCCAGATATTGCCTTCCTCATCTTCAGCAAATGCGCTGCTATTAGATACATAGCCGTGCTGCTTGTTTGTGTAGGTGATATTTAATTCCTGGTTGTCTTTTGCGATCAGCGGTGGCGCTTCTTCGGTGGTGGAAGGCATGAATTTTTTTCCCTGGAAAGCCAGTGTGCATTTCACCGGTGCGAGCGCCTGGGTAGTTTTAACCTGAAGGTGTATTCTTCTTTGGAAAAGTATTCCCGGTTTGTCGGGGAACGGCTTAGGCTTTGTAGTGTAGGTATGTGGTGTGACTGCTAGTTTTTCAGGTGGAAGATTGGTAGCTGATCTTACCCAGGAAGCATGGCCTATATAGACAGGTTGCATTGCCTGGGACATCCCTTTCCCGGAAAGCATTAATAATAGTATAGTTGCAGATAGCACGCGCATAGTGGTTCTTGCAAAATACTCATTTCACAAATTGACGGAACCGTTTTGTTCCGAATAGTTGGTTTTTTAATGCGGACTGTAAGAAAAGATAAAAAATACGGGGAATGAGGGCGCAAATGGGCTATGATTTATATGATTGGAATGATTCAGCGGCTCCGTTTGTCAGCCTTTGCGGCTTTGCTCCCTGGCTCCCAAAAATTCGGATTTGCGTGAAACAGCCTTAATCATTAATTGCTGCTATCCCGGGAAGAGTTTTCCCTTCAAAATATTCAAGAAGTGCGCCACCGCCGGTGGAAACATAACTTACTTTATCTGCAAAGCCGAATTGGTTTACCGCTGCTACACTATCGCCGCCGCCTACCAGGCTGAAAGCTCCGTTTTGTGTGGCTTGTGCAACCGCAGTAGCAATGGCTTTGGTGCCATGCTGAAATTTTTCCATTTCAAATACGCCCATCGGGCCATTCCATAAAATGGTCTTTGAATGTTTGATAACATTGCAGAATTGTTCTGCGGCATTGGGGCCAATATCCAGGCCCATCCATCCATCAGGGATATTATTTGAGGGGGAAGTAGAAGTATTTGCATCAGCAGAAAAATTATCCGCAATGATGCTATCACTGGGAAGATGAATACAAACCCCTTTGGCTTCGGCTCGTTGAAGAATATCAAGCGCGGTCTGCAGACGATCATCCTCGCATAAACTCTTACCTATCTTTCCATCATCTGCTTTCATAAATGTATACGCCATTCCTCCGCCAATAATGATATCGGTAGCTGTTTCCAGCAAATTTTCTATAATGAGTATTTTATCAGAGACCTTTGCGCCGCCAATGATCGCAACAAAAGGTTTCTCATTTTTGTGCATTACTTTCTCTGCACTTCTTACTTCGGATTCCATCAACAAGCCAAACATCTTTTTATTTTTCGGAAAATATTTTGCTATAACAGCGGTAGAAGCATGCGCACGATGTGCCGTACCAAATGCATCATTCACATATACATCACCCAGCTTTGCCAGTTTCTGTGCAAATGCTTCATCACCCGTTTCTTCTTCTTTATAAAAGCGGAGATTTTCAAGCAACAATACTTCACCGGGTTTTAATGAAGCAGACAATTCAACTGCAGAAGCGCCGATGCAATCATCTGCAAATTTTACTTTAATGCCGCCGAGTAGTTCGCTTAAATGGCCGACAAGATGTTTCAAAGAATATTTTTCTGTTGGCCCATCTTTGGGGCGGCCCAGGTGGCTCATTAATATTACGCTGCCACCATCTTTCAGTATTTTTTGTATGGTAGGAATGGTTGCTTTGATGCGCGTATCATCGGTGATATGATAGGATGCATCGAGTGGAACATTAAAGTCAACACGGATGAGCGCTTTCTGGTTGGAGAAGTTATAGGTGGAAAAATTGGTCATTTCATTTTTTTTACCGCAGAGACGGAGAGGCGTGGAGAAACGCAGAGATAAATACAATGAGATAAATTAACTCTGCGAACCTCCCCATCTCCCTGTCTCCCCGGTGAAATAAAAAAAGGTTTAATTACAAGGCGTAAGGGAAATTAA
>CAISDV010000145.1 GCA_903884185.1 uncultured Chitinophagaceae bacterium
AATAACCCATGATCATTACGCCCGTCCATGGCAGAAAAGGATATATCACAAACAAAAAATGGTCGCCAAATAATTTCTGCGGGATATATGTATCAAAGTGTGCAAGTCCCCACCAGAAGTTGACCGGCTGCATACGATTGGCTTCGGCATAATCTAACAAGTCATGCCCGAAAACAATGATCAATCCTAAAACAAACAATACTTTATATGGCAGCCGCACCAATAAACTTAAAATGATCATGCTGATACCTATAGCCCAGATCACCTGCAAAATGATAAAAGGGTAAGAAGGATTAAAAGTAAATGCAAAGGAAAGGATCACTACTTCCACAATGATCAGCCATAAACCGCGCTTGAATAAAAAAGAGCTCAGTTCCTCCTTACTTTTTCTCTGCGCCATTAAATAAATAGAAGTGCCGGCAAGGAAAACAAATACCGATGCACAGAAATGTGTGATCCAGCGGGTGAAAAATAATTCGGGGGTAGTAGTAGCAAGATTTAAAGGGTTGCCCAGGGTAGCCGGCTTATGAAAAAAATCACGAACATGGTCAAGCGCCATGATGATCATGATAATGCCGCGCAAAACATCAATGGATTGTACGCGCGACTTTGAAGGAAGTGTATTGCTCATACAGTAGTTTTGGATATACAATATACGAAGCCTGAAGAATATACGATTTAGGATATACGATTTACGATTTGTCCGTATCTCGCATCTCATATCCCCATGCCATATGCTCCTGGCAAATTAGGGTCTTAGCACGGACTCGCACCGTTACCCAGTGTTCCCATAAGCCGCCTCTTTTTGTTCGGTTCCGCCAAAGGCGGAATTGGAAAAATCCGCCTAGGCGGATAATTTTTCCAAAGAACAAAAAGCAGCGGCGGTGGGAACACGAAGCCCGCCGGCTTGAGGCAAAAGATTGAATGCTAAGAGATAGATATCAGCAGGCAGGCCCGTATCTGTCCACGCGGGGCAGATCACCAATCGCGCATCTATCAACCCCACTAAAATAGGCAGCTCCCATGGAGCCTTATTCGACACATCCTTGATTTTGCTATAGACAGGATGCTCCTATGGAGCGGTGCCATGTTTATGTCGCGTATCTTGTATCACCCATCTCGTGCCCCTCATCCAGCATCTAAATTTTCCTTACTTTCACCCTACCCAAAACTATTTTATGAAACAGCTTTTCTGTTCTTTTATCGTTTTATTGATCGCTGCAGGTTCCTTTGGACAACTGAGTAACAAATCGATCTATGGCAACAATAAAGAAGCAGGTAAATATTATGATATACGTGGATTCAAAATGTATTGTGAGGTGTATGGCGAAGGGCAACCACTATTGATCATCCACGGAAATGGCGGGTCTATTTCCAATTTTGAATTGAATATTCCTTACTTCTCAAAAAAATATAAGACCATTATTGCCGACAGCAGGGCGCAGGGAAATTCAAAAGACCCGGGTGATTCATTGAGTTATGAAATGATGGCCGATGATTATGCTGCTTTGTTAACTGCCATGCATATCGACTCAGCTTATGTGATAGGATGGAGCGATGGTGGTATTAATGCTTTGCTGCTTGCTATGCGCCATCCTGAAAAAGTAAAGAAGCTTGCTGCAACTGGAGCCAATCTCTTGCCTGATAATACTGCCGTTTACCAGGAAGTATGGGATATGGTAACCCCCGAATACAAGATATTAAAAGATAAAAAAAATAAAAGCGAGAGAGAAAAAGAAGGATGGAAACTGCTTAGGCTTTTGTGCGAGGAGCCACATATCCCTGCTGCCAGCCTGAATAAAGTAAAATGCCCGGCGTTGATCATTGGCGGCGATCATGATGTGATCAAAGTGGAGCACACCATGCTCATCGCCCAAAGTATTCCACGATCTTATTTATGGATATTGCCTAATTCAGGCCATAGCACCCCTGTTGTGTATAAAGACCTGTTCAATGCCGCAGTGGATGATTTCTTTTCAAAGCCCTATCGTGTGATAGCCAAAGCAGGCAGATTTAATTAAGGAGATCAGAATATTTCACCAAAGTTCAGGTAGAACCCTGAGAAGTTTTTACTCATGGCATAGTCAATATCAAAATTGGTATTGGTCAACTTATTGACTTTGATCCTCAGGCCAACGCCCGTTCCCATATGCCAGTAAGTGAATTTATTTGCAACCGGTTCTGTTACAGATTGGATGTTGGCGAATAATACATATCCCAACAGGCCATCATGAGTAAGGTCGCGCCTGTATTCAGTTTCTACATACAATAATCCCTTTCCCCTGTAACGACTTTGCTGAAATCCCCTGCTTGAATTGGTATATGGGTCCCAGGCGGTGGCGGGCAGGTCAAAATATGGTGCATTGCCACTTAGGATTGTCCAGTAATACGCCCAGAAAGCCAAAACATTTTGATTGGTTTTACTGAAACTAAAATATTTCCGGGCATCCATAAATAATGATTGCCAGTTATCATCACTGCCTAATAAACGCGCGCTGTTCCTGTAAACAATATTTCCATAGAAACCTGAAACAGGGTTGACGATATTTTTTCTTGCATCATAAAGCAGGTTTAAAGTGATGCCCGAAGAAAAAGAACTTGTGCCGGTACCGGCGGAATAACCAGTGAATTTTGTAAGGGTATCACCGTCAGTCCGGATATGAAAATGGTTATTAAGGTCATACCCCGGGCCAATAAAAAGATAGCGGCCGACTTTCTTTAATGCGGCGTGATTGAAGTGGATATAATTGTAATGCACATACATTTTAGCACTTTCTTTTGTATTGCCACCCAGTCCCCAGGTGTCTTGCGGGTAAATAAGAAAACGGATATCGCTTCGTATGTTCCAGGAATTTTTTTTCAGCCAGATACTTGACCGGATCGGTAATACATAACGCCCATCAAACTCGGGGTAAGGCGTAAAAGTGATGGATGATGAAGAAGTGTTTTTTCTTTCGCCCAGGAAAAAAATATTATTCAACGGGCTGAGCGAAGCATCACCGCCGCGTGGAACTACAGAAGCAGGAAAGAGAGAGAAATATATCTTATCGTTACTCTTTAATCTTTTGGGATTACTCTGTGAGTTTGGAAAGAGAATATCTGAAATATCCCTCCGGTGTGGGTTTATCTTAAGTGTATGTGCCAGGGTACTGTCCATAGACACCTGTGTTTGCGCCCGTAACAGGTGCATACAAAGGATCACACACAATAGCGACAGTATTTTTTTATTTACGTTTATCAATTCAGCAGGGTAAAATGTGACTCATATAGCTTCAGTTGCTAATATCATGCTATCTTTTTAAGAAAGGGAATAAACCATCTTTTTTCTTTAACAAATCCTTAATACACACTCAAGCATCTTTTGGAGTCTGATTAAAAAAATGGCTCAGAAATTGATTCAATAGTAAAAAAAATCCGCTATCGCTCCTGTCTACACTAAAACATTCAACTATGAAAAACAAACACCTGTTATTTAGTGTAGCCGTAGTAGCTATTTCCATGTCCTGGCTTTTTACAGCCTGTAATAAAAGTGAGTCAGCCTCAGTTCCCTCGGGGCAACAGTCAACAACCCTGTATATGACCGATGCGCCGGGCATATTCGACAAGGTATTCCTTGATATCAAGTCAGTAGAAGTGCTGGTGGATACTTCAAAGAACACAAGGTCGCATGATGGTTGTGATTGGGATGGCTTGGGCCGAAGGGACCGCCAGCCTGATTCTGCTTTTGTATGGCAGAATTTAAATGCCACTGCAGGTGTATATAACCTGTTGCAGTTAAAAAATGGCGTAGATACTTTGCTGGCTTCAGCGAATATCAAAGCAGGAAGTATCCGTTTGATCAGGATCGATCTTGGAACAAATAACTCATTGGTAAAAGACAGTGTTACTTACCCATTGAACCTGGTACCGGGCTTGCCTTCTTATGTTCTGATAAAGCTAACGGGTAATGAATGGGAACGTACAAGTAACTCTTCTGTTCGCCTGTGGCTTGACTTTGACGTACAGCGCTCCATTGTTCAATTGCATGCCGGTGCATTTTACCTGTCGCCTGTGATCCACGCTTTTGTGGTAAGCAAATCAGGAACAGTTGTAGGAACCGTATTGCCAAGGGATGCATGGCCGGAAATTGTAAGCCTGTATAACAGTACAGATACAGCGTATGCTATCACCAACCGTGATGGGATGTTTATGATCAGGGGATTGAAAGACGGAACATATTCTGCTTTCTTCAATGCATCCAATGGTTATAAGGATACAACCATTACAAATATTACGATTAGTAATGCAAGTAAGGTTTCTCTGGGGGGTATCACTTTGCATAAATAAATAAACCTATAAGGTTTAACAAACCTTATAGGTTTATTAAATAAAGAAGGAGCAGCAATGCTCCTTCTTTATTTAATTATTTATAGCTGTCAACCGGGTGATCTCCATACCATTGAAGATCTTTGCGAGGTTATTGTCTTTGGAAGTTTTCCAGGGGGCGATATTCGGGTCTATCACGATACGCCAGAAATTTTTCGCTTTCAGGTCGTCATAATCATTTGTCTGGATAAATACGCCAACCATAGAACTACGCTGTTTAAAATCTATTTTGATAGAATTTTTAGCCAGGTGGCCGGCTTCAATAAATTTGGCAATCACATCATTCGTCATACGGGTAATTTTGGCGAAGGTAGTTTTTTCATGAGGGGCAGGCTCTTTTTATTTTTATTTAGGCTATGAGGCCAAAAACCCCTACCTTTGCGCCCTATTTATTTATTTTTTAAATTTTACAATGAGCACAAAAATCACAGGAACAGTAAAGTTCTTCAACGAAGAAAAAGGGTTTGGATTCATTAAGCATGATGATTCTAACAAAGAAACTTTTGTACATGCGAACGGACTGGTTGACCAGATCCAGGCAGATGACAAAGTAGAGTTTGACGTTCAGGAAGGCCGTAAAGGCTTGAATGCCGTTAACGTAAAGCGTCTGTCTTAAAAGCGACACACTTTAACCTATTATAAGGCTGTGAATTTTCACAGCCTTTTTTTGTGCGAATAACCCTGCCTACCGGCAGGCAGGCGCAAAGGACACTAAGGATCGCAAAGAGCCGCAGAGATTAGATTCTGAAAGATCCTATCACAAATAGTTATTTTACCTTATCCCCGATCCAGCTTTCCCTATAAGCTTTGATTGAAGGCGTTACTTCCTTACCCGCTTCTTCAAAACTCACCACTTTGAATGACGGGTTCTCACCAAGTTTTACCGTTGCTGTTTTTGGTTGCCCATGATGTTTAAATTCGATTGTAAGAGCATCTCCAGGTTTGTGTGCTGAAACTACTTTGGTAAGATCGGCCTGCGTGGCCAGTTTTGTTCCGTCCAGAGAAACGAGTACATCATCCGCATCAATACCTGCATCATAGAGTGGTGTTCCCCAAACTGTGGTGGCAACTGTAAGCCCATTTTGATCTGTGAACAGCGTTCTTCCAATCCATGGCAGACCAGCCTGTGCTTTCGCCAATTGTAATCCGGCTTTTGCGAGGGCTGAATTATAATCAAATGATTCGTGCCCATAAATATATTTAGCAAAGAAAGTTTTTGCAAACGATTCATCTTTTGTTACCTGTGCCAATACATTCTGCAGATCAGGAATGGTATAAGGTATTTCAGGTTTGCCATGTTTTTTCCAGAGAGCCTGCATGTACTGATCGAGTGTGAGTTGATAATTGTTCCTAAGTGTAAGGTCAAGCGCCAATGCTATCGCCCCGCCATAAGGATAATACGAAGTGAACATGTTGGTATAATTCGTTTTGTCGATAGATACTGCTGCATCTACAAAAACGGCATGCCTGCTGTTTTCGGCAGGGGAGTAGCGCATACCACCCGGCGTATTTTCTTTTGTATTGATCAGTCCCCCAACTGTATTGCACCAGTTCGTAAAACTCTCAAATCCTGACCGTGTCATTAATAAGCTTCCATAATATTGTGTAAACCCTTCAGCGCACCAAAGCTCGCTGCTCATATCGCTTTTTTCAAAGTTGAAAGGCTCCAGGCTTTTGGGGCGGATCCTTTTTACATTCCAGCAATGAAAGAATTCATGTGCAAATACGCCCAGTTGATTATCTGCCCCTGTGAACATTCTTGGAGACGCGATCATGGTAGAATTGCGGTGTTCCATGCCATCACCTTTTACATAAGGGTTGATGCTGGCTAAGAAAGTATAAGTGCCATAATCGTATGCAGGTGTTTCACCAAATACTGCCTGCGCCTGCTGTACAATATGTTTTACTTTTTTTGCAAAGGCATTGGTGAGTGAATCAGTGGTAGTGGCTTCCAGCGCCAGGTTGAACTGGTATGTTTTTCCGTCGGGATTGGTAATATCCCATTTGCTCCATGACAGGTCGCCGATCTTTGTCGGACAATCCATAAAATATTGCAGTCCGCGTGCAGTAAAAGTATAAGGGTCGGTGGTAGGTTTTAATTGAGTCGCGATCGTCCAGTGTTTTTCTTTTGGCACATCAAAATGAATTTCTATGGGAAGATTATCTAATCCTTTCATCCACATAAAAGCGCCGGGCATATTGATGTGCACGTTTGTTTCATCAAATCCAACATAAGTGCCATCGGCATAATTACCAAACAGTGTATAATTCACTTTAATATAGCCAGAGTGAGAGGGCACTTCATATACATCACCGTCAATGCGGTTAATGGTAATAGCTTTTCCCGCCTGGTCGAACGCCATTACATCATACACATTTTTACCAAACTCATGCGTGGCATACCTCCCCGGTGAGGAGCGGCTTATATGAAAGATGGCAGGTTTTTGCTGCAGCCCTGAAATCATCAATGCAATATTTGCTTCGTGATGGGCAAGGTTGGGAAAGGAAACTTCGTATTTTATTTTCTGGGCGGAGGCGATAATAGAAACAAAACAAAATAAGAACAGGAGTTTAAGCGGTTTCATAGAATAAGCAGTTTATGGAATGAAGATAGAAAAAAAATGTGTTGAGAAGTTATCAGTTCAATGCGGTGTTGTGCACCGTTTTACTTCTCGGTAGGAATAGTCTCTATAATTCTTCGCAGCGTTTTATCATCGATAGAATCAAATTCCACTTTGTCATAAATGGTAAGCAGGTACACTTCTTTTTGAGGCGTGATAACATAAGTGATAACACGGGCACCGCCACTTTTGCCTTTCCCTTTACTTTTAATTGAAACTCTTATTTTGTAGGCTTCATGCCCTAATGCCGTGCCCATTGTTGGGTTAGCAGATAAGGCCACAGCTAATTCGGCCAGTTCGAATTTGAGCGAAGGATATTTTTTTATTAATCGCTTGGCTTCCTTTTTGAATTTGTCAACCGGTATGACTTTATAATTCATTTAAAAAATCTGTTAGTGTCTGTTTTTTAGCTTTAGATTTTCTTAATGTGTCAACCTGTTTAAAAGCAATTTTGAGATCTGACTTAAGTTGTAGTACCTGCTCAGACTTTCTGATACGGGATAATACTTTTTCCCATTCGCTAACTGGCATTTGAACGGCTTGCGGTTTGCCATTCATATCGCTCACATACTGAAGTGCTATTTTCATAATTTCAAAATTAATGATTTTTGAGAATAGTTAGAGCGTTTCATCGTGAACGAAAAAATGGTGCAGAACGTTTCGGAGGTTTGCGATGGCAGGGAGTCTTAGTACTAAACTTCGTTCGGTTCCGATAGCTATCTGGAGAACTTCCACTTTGCACTAATGTGTCTGCGAAGCACGGAACCACCGCTATCGCAAACCCCGAGGGTTTTTTTAAACCCTCGGGGTTTATCGACTTCCTTCAAGGAGCCAATTTGGCACCTCGAAGAGAGGGGCCTTCGGGCTTTAAGCAAGATATCGAGCTTATCACAATTTGTGATAAGATTTAGCTAAACAAAAAATAAAGAGTAACTGCAACAAATAATCCTATCATTTTTGAATCCTACGAATCCTAATCCAAATTTTATTATTTTGCCTCCTCATTAAATCACTATGAAAAAAATATTATACCTCATCATTTCAGCTACCATGCTATCCGAATGTAACAACCCCCGTCCGAACGACGCAGCCGGGCGGGCATCCCCAAAAGAATCGCCATCAAAGGATTCGTTATCTGCCAATCTGCCAACAACCAATCCATCGCCAGCACTAAAAGGAGATGAACCCGGCAGTTTTGGATATGATCTTAACTTTTTACAAAAACATGATAAAGTAGTTGTGCTGAAATCGGGCGATGCACAAGTGATCGTCTCCCCTAAATACCAGGCAAAAGTTTTCACCTCAACTGCAAATGGATTAAGTGGTGCCAGTTTTGGATGGATACATTATAAAGCATTTGATGGTGCACCGGATACGCACATGAATGCTTATGGCGGAGAGAACCGTTTATGGCTGGGGCCTGAAGGCGGAAAATTTTCTTTGTTCTTTAAGAGTGGAGCAAAGATGGAAATTGCAAACTGGAAAACACCTGCAGCATTTGATACAGAACCCTGGCAGTTAAAAGATAAAAATGAGACTTCTGTCATCCTGCAGAAGGACATGCACCTGGTAAATTATGCCGGCACAAAATTGGATCTTTCTATTAATCGCGAAATCAAAATTCTTGATAGGGATATGATCAACCGGCTTTTTCAGTTAGAACCGGATGCCTCTATTAAAGTAGTGGGCTATCAAACGATCAACCTGCTGAAGAATACGGGTAAGCAGGCATGGACAGAAACAAGTGGCATGCCCTGCATCTGGATGCTGGATATGTTTAACCCGGGTGACCATACTACTGTTATCATTCCTTATAAAAAAGATGGCAATCCAAAACCTGCTACCACAGATTATTTTGGAGAGATAGCAGCAGACCGGATAAAACTGGCAGATGGTATTTTATATTTTAAGGCTGATGGAAAGAGCCGTGGTAAACTGGGCATTCATCCATCCGCTGCAAACCCTGTTGCAGGAAGTTATGATGCAGATAAAAAAATACTGACCATTACTTTGTTTGAAGTGAATGAAAGAACCAAATACCTGAATCAGGAATGGAATACAACAAAACCTCCTTTCAGTGGAGATGCAGTAAATGCGTATAACGATGGTCCGCTGGCCAGCGGAACCCAGATGGGGCCGTTCTATGAACTGGAATCTGTATCACCTGCGGCTTTGCTGCCAGCGGGAGAATCTATGACACATCATCATAGTGTATTTCATTTTACAGGAAATGAAAAAAGTCTGGATGCAATTTCAAAAAAGATATTAGGTGTCGGACTAGGACTATGATTCGTAGGATTTGATGATTGTAGGATGATGTCGAGATGGTTACATGAGCCGGCTTAATAAAAGATAGTACCTTAGTACAACCACTTACAATATTGCCCCATGAGAAAAATAATTGCATCCCTCTGCCTGTTAGGAGCGGTTCAATCATACGCGCAACCCGGAAAATTCAATGGTATTGAATCAAACCTTGGAAACCTGTTCCGGTTATCCGATGCCAAAACAAGATCCATCAGCCCTGAGAATTTTAAAGGAGAAAAGAGCAGGGGTGGTATGGCCATAACAGGCACAGGTGCAGGCCCTGCAAAAGACCTTGGGCAAGGATGGAAGATCAGTCCAAGTGTAGTGATCAAATCCAAAACAACTTTTACCATTGCAGAGATTGATAGTGCCGGATCTATTCAGCATATCTGGATGACACCTACAGGTAACTGGCGGTATTCTATTCTGCGAATTTATTGGGATGATGAGACCACTCCATCTGTAGAAGCGCCTGTTGGTGATTTCTTTGGAATGGGCTGGGGGCAATATGCGCCACTTACTTCACTTGCTGTTTGCGTGAACCCGGGCAGTGCATTTAATTGTTACTGGCCAATGCCTTTCCGAAAAAAATGTAAGATCACGATGGAAAATATTGATAGCAGGGATATGGATCTTTATTACCAGGTGGATTATATTTTAACCGATGTGCCAAATGATGCCGCTTATTTTCATGCCCAATTCAGGAGAACAAATCCGCTGCCATATAAACAGGATTATGTATTAGTAGATGATATTAAAGGCAAGGGGCAATATGTAGGAACATACCTGGCATGGGGTGTTCACAATAATGGATGGTGGGGTGAAGGAGAAATAAAATTTTTTATGGATGGCGATACACAATTCCCAACGATATGCGGCACAGGAACAGAAGATTATTTCTGTGGCTCTTATGATTTTGATACTCGAAAGAAAAATACCGCAGGTGTATCTGAAAGTAATTACACAGAATTCTGCACCCC
The DNA here is from genome assembly GCA_903884185.1 of uncultured Chitinophagaceae bacterium. Classification (GTDB taxonomy): domain Bacteria; phylum Bacteroidota; class Bacteroidia; order Chitinophagales; family Chitinophagaceae; genus CAISDV01. Next base: position 10,274 of record CAISDV010000145.1, read on the forward strand.
TTATTCCGGCCTTGCACAGGTATTGCGTGGTGATGGGCATTATAATTCACAACAACGTTTTGGTTTATACCGCTGGCATATCACCGACCCTATCCGCTTTGAAAAAAATCTGAAAGTAACCATTCAGGCATTGGGATGGAGAGATGGCGGAAGGTATTTGCCTTTACAGGATGATATTGCTTCTACGGTATTTTGGTATCAATCGGAACCGCATGGTGTCTTCTCGAGATTACCCGAAAAAGATGGGCTGGAAGTACAATAGGAAGTTGCGGGTTACTGGTTTCTAGTTGCTAGTTAAAACTCATAAATAAAAACATGATTCATCGACGAATCATGTTTTTTTATACGTTCAGCTTAACCAGTAACCAGTAACCAGTAACCAGTAACCAGTAACCGGTAACCGGCAACCAGCAACTGGTAACTGAATTTATTTTTTCCTCTCATACTTCGCTGCTTCATCAGGCTTAGGCAATGCTTTGCGGATAAAATTGCGAAGGCTTTCTGTGCTTGTTGGCATATCGGCTTTACGCAGGTACATCATATGCCCGCTGCGGTACCCTTCCCAACTCATGCGGTCTTTTAATCTTCCACTAGGATCCATCTGCCACATGCTGTATTTGGCATTGAAATAATCGCAGGCGCCATCATAATAACCTGATTGTATCAATACATGCAAGTAGGGATTTTCTGCCATTGCTTCGCGGAGATTATCACCGGTGCGGTCACCAGTTCTGTCCCACGGGTTTACCGGGCCAAACATATAATATTTCAGATCGGTCTTATATTTCAGTTCTTCTCTCAAATAAATATTGATAGCAGGAGTAAAAGAATGTTCCCATGAAGTGAGCTCAGCATTATAATCAGGGCCTTCGCCGGCATCCTGTTTATCAATTCCCAAATAACGGGAATCAAGACGGCCAATGGTAAGGCCTTTATCGCGCAGCAGATCCTTCCAGAAAAAATTTGTAGGCACATCAAAATTATGTTCAAGGATCGCTTTTTCAGATAAGCCCGAATAACGCGCCATCCTTGCAGCGATATCTTTTCTTTTTGCATCATCAATAAATCCACCGCGTGAAATAGCAGGGATCAGCTCATTGATCGTAAACTCTTCTACCTCGGGCAACATTTTTGTAAGGTCTTTGCTTTGCAGGTCGGCAGGTAATACTTTATGGTACCAGGCAGTAGCTGCAAAATAAGGCAGTCGTAAAGCTGCTTCAACCGGGCCACTTCTATCTATACCCAGGTTGGTGGGTGAAACCATTATCACACCATTTACATACATCCACTGGCTGTTCTGTAATTCAAGTGCAAGCCCCGCCACACGGCCTGTAGCATAACTTTCACCAATAAGAAATTTAGGTGATGCCCAGCGGTTCATGCGCGTAACAAATGTATTGATCCATTCTGCGAGATAGCGGATATCTGCCCTCACTCCAAAAAACCTGCTGGTTGGAATGTCTTTGCTGATGGCTCTTGAAAAACCTGTATTAACCGGGTCAACATAAACAATATCGGCAACATCTAAAAT
>CAISDV010000146.1 GCA_903884185.1 uncultured Chitinophagaceae bacterium
CGTCTCCCCGCCTCTGCGGTGAAAAAATTAAATGCTTCTCAAAAACTTCGCAGGGTTACCTGCATAGATACCGGGCTTTGTAATATCTTTTGTTACAACTGATCCTGCACCAATTACTACTTGATCACAAATATCTACGGGCAAAATCGTAGCATTACTACCAATAGAAACATGCTGCCCTACATTTGTTTTCTTCCATAATTCTTTATTACCCTGTGCCGGTCCGCCTTCAGAAAAAAGATCATTGATAAACATTACACCATGGCCAATAAAACAATCATTGCCGATGGTGACCAGTTCGCAGATAAAGCTGTGCGACTGCACCCTGCAGTTCTCACCAATAACAGCGCCCTTCTGTATTTCAACAAAGGGCCCAATAAATGATCCACTACCGATCTTACACTCATACAAATTGCATGGCTCGGTGATCTTTACGTTTTCACCAAACTCCACATCACGTATCGTGGCTTTATAAGATTCGAATGGCATAGATTAATTATTTTGATTGAATGGCAGCGTTATAAATTTTTTGAATGATCTCTACTGTCTTCATGGCATCAAAAGTATTTGTTTCAGCCCCGTCCGAACGCCCGCCTGAACGATATAGCCGGGCGGGCAAAGATTCATTCTGCAAAACATTTATTACTTGTTCATATACTTTATCATGATTGCTCATGGAGCCGGTGTATGTTCCATACTGATTGGCAGCGTTGCTTTTGGGAAGTTCTTTGAATTGAAAATTTTTGATGCGCTGGTATTCCATTTCATTCAGGTATTGCCCGCCGATCTTGACCGTTCCGTTTTCTCCAAACACTGTAAGTGATCCTTCCATATTCTCCTGGTAACTATTCACAGTGTAATTTATGGTACCAATAGCGCCATTCTCAAACTCGAGTATTACTGCACCTGTGTCTTCAAATTCAATAACATCCTGGTGCGCAAAATTACCCATCACCGCAAATACATTTTCAACATCGCCTATCATCCAGTATAACAGGTCTATAAAATGGCTGAACTGGGTAAACAATGTTCCCCCATCCCACTCTTTTGTTCCCCGCCATGAATCTGCATAATAAGCTGCGGGCCTGTTCCAGAAACAATTCAACTGCACACTAAATATCTTCCCCAATCTCCCCGCATCTATCGCTTCTTTCAGCGCCATTACCGGCGGGTTGAAACGATTCTGTTTTACTACAAATAGTTTTCTTCCGGCATTTTCTGCTGCCTGCATCATTTCCCTGCAATCGGCTACAGATAAGGCCATGGGCTTTTCTACCAATACATGAAACCCTGCTTTTAATGCGGCAATGCTGTGTTGTGCATGCCATCCGTTGGGTGTGCATATCACTATAATATCAAGTTCTTTTTCTTCGCGAATCAGATCATTTAAAGAAGTATATGCGCGGGCATGATATTCCTGCGCAAATGATGCAGCCTTCTCCTCCACAACATCACATACTGCTGCCAGCACGCCATAAGTTTGAATATGTTCAGCATGGCGCCGGGCAATTCTTCCACAACCGATGATGGCAAATTTTAGTTGATGCATGTATTTTCAAAAATATGATTTAATGTGGTTGAAAGAATTACCGCAGAGGCGGGGAGACGGAGAGGTTCGCAGAGGAATTCTCCCCGTTTCTCTCTGCCTCCCCGCCTCTGCGGTAAAAAATATCTTGAATTTCGAAGACAAAAAAATGCAGGAGATAAATCCCCTGCACTAATAATAAGTTCAGAATAAAATTTATTTCGCTGCGGTATTTACCGGCATAGCCACGATCATATCACTCACGATCTTCAGTGTTTGATTGATGTAAAGATCATTTTTGATATTCTTCAACCATGCCTGGTAACGATCACCTTTTGATTTGTCGGGATTATTATAATATTTATCCTTATCCACTTCAGCTACCTGCACATCCATGTCAGTAGCCAGCCTTGATAAAGTATTGTTTTGCGTAACGGTAGAACGAAGGCGTTTCTGCTCTTCCCGGTATTTATCAATATTCAGGCTGATAGGTGTTTCCATGTTCTTAGACATCCACTGGCTGTTTTCCCTGATAATTTTAAACGCCTGGTTATTGCGGATAATATCATCTTCTTTTTTAATGAAAGTGTTATAATCAAAATTGTTCTTCCATGTTTCAAAAGGAGACTTAGCGATCTCATCCCATGGTAATGCATCCGGGTTATCTTTTTCGCGGATCTTAAGATAATCATATTGATCAGGCAATACGACATCAGGTGTTACACCTTTTATTTGAGTAGAACCACCATTGATGCGATAAAATTTCTGAAAGGTCAGTTTCACAGAACCATATTCGGTACGACCTGAGAAAGGATCCAATGGCTTACCAAGAGGAACACTTTTCTGAACAGTGCCTTTCCCAAAAGTAGAAGTACTTCCTACTATCACACCTCTTTTATAATCCTGGATCGCAGCTGCAAATATTTCACTCGCAGAAGCACTGCCTTCATTTACCATTACGGCCAATGGGCCATCATATAAAACTGAATTATCCCTGTCGCTCAATACAGACGACTTTCCTTCTTTGTCACGAACCTGTACAACAGGGCCTTGTCCAATGAACAATCCCACCATCTGAACCACTTCATATAAATAACCACCACCGTTATTCCTTATATCCAATACAATTCCTTTTACGCCTTCGCCTTTGAGTTTCACTACTTCCTTAGCAACATCTTCGGAGCAGCGCCGGCCATCTTTTTGTTC
>CAISDV010000147.1 GCA_903884185.1 uncultured Chitinophagaceae bacterium
CAGGGAGCATGATATAGCCAATTTTATCATCGCCATTTTTTATTACAACACTTCTTACAAAAGATTCATCCTGCACAATTTCATCGCGTATAAGGGTGATCACTTTTATAGTACCATCCTGCTTTTTCATTGTCAGCCTTACTTCGGTTCCCTTATCGCCACGTATCAATTTTACAGCATCTTCCGTAGCATAGCCGCTAATATCCACCGGTTCGCCTTTACCCTGTGCTACTTTTAAGATGGCATCATTTGCCATTACTTCACCGCTTTTCCAGGCCGGGCCGGCAGTAAGTACGGTGGCGATCTTTATCAACCCGTCTTCTTCTTTCAATTGTGCGCCAATACCAAAAAAGCTACCCTTGAGTTGTTCATCAAAAGCCCTTTTTTCAACCGGTGGAAAATAATCTGAGTGCGGGTCCATCATGTTAGTGATGGTGTTGATGTACATATTAAAACGTTCATCTTCATTCAAAGTGGCTTTGATGCGATCATAATACCTGTTCATTGTTTTCAGTACCCTGTCGCGCGACTGTTTTTCCAACTGCGCATCTGTTCTTGTTTTGATACTGTCTGTTGTGCTCTTCTCACGTTGTTCTACCAGGTCAGCATAATTTTCCAATGTCATGTATTTCAATTTCTTTCTCCACCTGTCGTTCCTTTCGGCTTCATTTGCGGGGAAACTCATTTTATCTGTTTCAATTGAGATACTTTCTTTGGTAGTAAAATCAAAAGGATGAGAAAGTATGTCTTTATAAAGTGCTATCACTTCTGCAGTGCGCTTTTCATAGATGGGGCTGAGGGCGGGAACAAATTTTATTTCCGCTCCATGTATCTCATCATCCAGCAGGGTCTCATATTTTTTTATTGAATTGATATCCGATTGCGTGAATAAACTTTTTTCAGCATCCAGTTCTTCAAGATATTTTTTAAATACTTTTTTAGAGAACTCGTCATTGATCGCCTTGGGACTGTAATGCTGTTCTTCTATCACCTGCCCGATAGCTGCGAGGAGTTTTTGTTTTTGTGTGATAAATGGTGCGTGGCTACCATTACTTGTAAACGCTACAAACAGGCCGCCAAATAATACTACGGCCAATACTAATAAACCTTTGGTGCTCTTCATAAAGGAGATTGTTTTTTGCATTGCTCAATACTCAAAGTTAAACTATAATCGTGCTAAGTAAATATACGTAAATGCTCTTAACAAAGGTTTTTGATAAGGGGTGGCGGGGTATGGTGGGCGGCGGCAGGCTGCTGGTTACCGGTTGCTAGTTACTGGTTACTAGTTACTAGTTGCTGGTTGCCTGACCCTCTAAACCTTTTGAACCTCTTCGACCTCTTAAACCTTACAATATCAAAGATTACGCCGCCATTAAAGGTCCGGGGCGAAATTTGTTCACATGCCTGGGAAGGAAGTCATATATAATATGTCGCACCCTACGGGGCTTTATATCGTTCTCCAAATCCATTTCTATTAAGATTTCGCTCCTCCGGAGCTATTCCAAAACCAGTAACCAGTAACTAGCAACTGGTAACTGGTTACTAATTCGCCAACGGTTCAAACCTATCCACCAAACCATTCGTTATCCTGAATTTACCCGTTCCATCAACATTCATTTTATATATCTGGTTAACACCAGTTTCATTGGAACTAAAATAAATGATCTTGCCATCCCTTGAAAAAACAGGCAGGTAGGTAAGGACATTATTTAGTGTGGCATTATTAGAATAATTAGTGAGTTGAACTATATTGCTTCCATCAGCATTACAAATAAATATTTCCGTGCTGCCGCTGCCATTTACCTGTGAACTATAAACAATTTTAGTAGCGTCGGGAGAAAAATGCGCATGTTGCGCAGCACCGATTCCTGGAACCAATACTTTTTTGTTACTGCCATCTGTATTCATTGTAAAGATACCGGAAGCCCCACCAGGCAATACTCCTGCATATATGATCAGGGTACTAGCTTTATTGATGTTGGCAAATGTGCAGGACCCATCGGGAAGATCATTCCCTGCAGCACAGCTGGTGAGTTTGGTGATATTGCTACCATCAATATTGGCGCTGAATATCTGGTTGGGATGCGCACCCAGGATAATGGCACTGGTATCTATTCCAAACAATAGCTTCTTTCCGTTCTCAAAAAAATACGGATAATTCACCACGATATTCGCGAAGCCGGGTACAGGAGCAAGCCCTGACCCATCTGTGTTCATTACCATCAGGTCTCCCCCAAACAGATAACCCTGGCCTCCCACTACAAAGTAAATTTTTGTGCTGTCCTCATTAAATGAATGATGTTCCGCTAAATATTGTATGCGGGTAGCGGAGAAATTGGTGAGCCTTTTTTCATGTGTACCATCGGTCTTGCAGGAGTATAGGTCATAACCGGTATAGGGCACCTGGACCATATAATATAACACCGAGTTATCTGTTGCTGCCGGGTTGACCGTAATAGAAAAATCGCAGCCGGTAATTCCGGGCGATGAAACTGTCATTGTATTTGTCCCCACACTTGCAGGAGTACCGGATCCCGCAAGGGGAATAAATTGCCCGCCTGTTTTTGTAAAGGTTCCTGATGCATTAAAGCTAATGCCATTGACAATATTGGTAGATAAGGCGTAAGTGCCCAATGCATTTACATAAACGAAAATGACAAGTTGATTGGAATCATTGAGCGGAGCGCCTGCAACATATACTCCTACAGGTTTTGGCAGGATGCTTGAACCTGACACACATTCAATACTGAAAATACCAGTGGCGCCTCCGGGAGGATTAATTGTTACGGGCACCGCACAGGATGAATAGATATTATAATGAACGGTAAATGGATAGATACCAGTATTGACGGGAGTACCATGCCCCTGCAATCTTACCGTTTGCCTGCCCCCTCCGGGGAACTGTGATGCTTTATTAAAGTAGACTCCATCCAGTGTATCTGTTGTAATGGAATAATTACCAGTCATCGTAACATCTACCGAAACATCCATATAGTTACTGCTGTCGAAAGCTGTTGCTGCTTTCATGGTACCGTTAATGTTTACAGGTAAGCAGTTGCCTTTTGCATCTTTGGCAAGATGCCCTTCGAATGAATATTCCTGGGAGCAGGAAAAAAAAAGACCGGGTAAAATAATAAGGAAGAGGAGATTTCCTTTTAATTTCATTTTGGGTGGCAATTGTATGTGCAATCTAATAGGAAAAATAGAGAGGGCTGTCCTGTACTATTGGGAGTTAATACAGTCTAAATTGAATTTCCATGCTTTTGTTCCCTCAGATTCTCCTTCGGCTGTCTAGTCCTGAGAATATTTTGCGCTGAGAATTATTGGTCGATTTTTTTTTAAATCCCCAGGCGCTTCAGGAATTCAGATTTGTAAGTATCACCGATGGGTAAACGATGTGAATTCAATAATACAGTATTTCTTTCTACGAGCTTAATATGCTTCGTATTTATCAGGTAAGATTTATGAATTCTGATGAACTGTTCGCCTAAGATCGATTCCAGGTTTTTTATACTTTCGAGTGTAAGGTATTTTTCATTTCGGGCATAAACAGCTACATAATCTCTTAAACCTTCGATATAAACCATATCATCCAAAAATATTTTTACGTTCTTTTGTTCCACTTTAATGAAAATATAATTCTTATCCGTCTTCTTCAGCGATGGCTTATTGATCCGGTCAAATGCTTTTTCTACTGCGATATGAAAGCGTTCCTGTGTTATTGGTTTTAATAAAAAATCTATTACATTTAAATCATAACCATTTATTGCATACTCTTGGTAGGCGGATGTAAGAATGATCCTGGTTTTCCGCGTTAATGCTTTCCCTATTTCTAATCCATTGATCTCCGGCATCTGGATATCAAGAAAAAGAAGGTCGGCATTGTTATTCTTAAAAAATTCGATGGCTTTTGAAGCACTGGTGGAAGAATAAATGAGTTGCAGGCCTGGTGTCAGGTTGACATAATTCGACAACAACTTTACAGAAAGTGGCTCATCATCAACAATTGCACAGGTGATACAGGCTTTATTCATTCGGTATAGCTAATTTAACCTGAAAAAAATTATCAATTTCCCGGATATGTAAACTATGCCTGTTCGGGTAAAGTAAATTCAGTCTCTTTCGAACATTTTCCAAACCTATCCCATTGGCTTCATCTTTAGAGCCTGTTCGATTGATCTTGTTTTTTATTGAGAAATTGATCTGGCCATTGGTTATGGAACAATCCAGATCCATACCCTCTTCCAATGAGTTGAAATCTCCATGTTTAAAGGCATTTTCTACAAATGGAATTAACAGCAATGGCGGAATTTTAATATCATCAACCACACCGGTAATTGATATTTCTGTTTTTATTGCATGATTGAAGCGAAGTTTCTGTAACTCTATATACCTGGTAATATATAGCAGCTCACTCGTAATAGGCACCTTATCTCCTTTGACATACAGCATGTACCTCATTAAATCAGATAGATCTGAAATTGCCTTCAGAGAAGCCGGAGAACCGTCATACACCAATGAATAAATATTATTCAGGTTATTGAACAGGAAATGAGGGCTGATCTGTGAACGTAAGAACGAAAGCTCTGCTTCTCTTTTTTGAATGGTAAGGATTTTTTTCTGTTTTAAATTCTGACGAATGTAGCCAACTATAAAAAACACTGCCCCATATAGTATGCAAAATTCCACGATCAGCAGGCTTATATGGCTCAGATAGTCATATCCATAAATAAAAGGCAGCACTACGAAATGACATAAAAAACCAAGTGGCGCTATTAAAACGATGAATGTGCAGCTTATTACAATTTTCTTTCTTACTCCATAATATAAACTGAACCAGGTCAGTAAAGGAAGGCCGAAAGTAGCAGCCACTTCAAGTAACCTCCTGTATAATGCCGGGAAACTGGTAGTAATAATATTGAATTTCCATTGGCGCCCGTCAATGATGGATGGAATGACCAATGAAATATTCACTACATGGTAAAATACAATGAAGCCGAAGAAAAGATATACGAGATTCTTTTTCACGATCAAATGTAGAATTACCCTTTCATATTCCTGCTGTTCCTTTCACCCGGTTGTCGATTAGATCAACCTGTTTGCAGAAAATATTTTTAGCAGGCGATCGGCACAGGTAATTTACTTCAAAACTGAAAATATGAATAAGAACAACAACCGATATCGAATAACAGCATTCGCTTTATTTACTATACTGCTAATAATTAATAACAGTATTGTTATTGCCCAGCAACAGGGTAAAACAATAACTGCTGAATCTGTGAAACCGCATATTGTTGAATTAGCCGATGATAAATATGAGGGGCGTGGTGCCGGATACCCCGGTGAAGAAAATGCAGCCGGCTATATTGCTAAACAATTCAAAAAAGCTGGGTTGAAACCTTATGGCGATCAGGCAGGCAAAAAACGCAGCTGGTTCCAGGAGTTCGATTTTCAAGTCATGCATCCTCTTAAACCCTGGGAAATATTTAAATCGCGGAATATAATTGGACTTATTGAAGGCAATGACCCTATTCTGAAAAACGAATTTGTAGTTATCGGCGCTCATTATGACGGACAGGGACGAAAAGGCCAGGCCGATCCGATGCGTTTTCTGTCAAAAGACAGCAGCTCTATAAACGACGAGATATGGAATAGCGCTAACGATAATGCTACAAGTATTGCAGCGATAATTGAAATTGCTAATGCGTTCAAAGAAGGAAAAATCAAAACGAAAAGATCTATTCTCCTGATCGCATTTGGAGCAGAAGAACATGGGATGACAGGTTCTATATATTATGTGAATCATCCGGTTTTCCCATTAAAAGATCATGTGGCGATGATCAACCTGGAAAAGTTGGGCCGTTTAACAGGGAAAACATTCAATACAATTGGAAATGCGAATAGTTTGGTATGGGATGAGATCATAAAAGCGATACAAACCCAAACTACTACTAAGGTTGTTATGACAAGTCCCTATGTCATCCCGGATAGCGATCATTATCCTTTTAACGGAGTTCGTATTCCTGCAATTGTGTTCTATACAACAGGGTTTGCTGCTCATTATCCGGATGATCATTCAGACAAGATCGATTTTAACCGTGTTGCCGAAGCAGCAAATTTTGTAATGCAAATGGTAACAGCATTGGCTGACCGTTCACAGCGACCTCTATATGTTCCTGCACCAATACCTGATCTTGGATTGAGTGCCCATCTCGCCACCAATGCAGAAGCCGACGCCATGGGATTAAAAGCTCCGGATGGTGGATTGAAAGTTACAGGAGTTATAGCAGGTTTACCCGGCGCTATTGGAGGATTGCAACCAGGTGATCTTATTATTGGATTTGCGAACTCGAAATTCATTCGGGATGAACCATTGGAGTCACTTCAGAAAAAGCATATGGATGCGCTGATGGGAAAACAAGGGAACAAATTGAAGACAACAGTGATCAGGAATGGGAAGACCGAAGTGTTGGAGTTGAGTTTGAGGTAGGGTGCAAAATCCGTTCGCATTGATCAATTGATTCCGATTTAGCCTGTGTCTATTCCTGATAGTCTTCTTCGACTGCTCTTCGACCCGGCTTCGACTGGATCCGAACAAGCCTCAAATCAGACACGAAGCATACCCGAAGGGGAGTCGAAGAAATTAGGTATGTCTTATACTTGATACCGACCTTTTTGCCCTAAAGCCGGCTAATTACCACAAAGAGACTACTATGAGCGTTTGATGAGCGTTTGATGAGCGTTTGATGAGCGTTTCATGAGCGTTTGATGAGCGTTTCATGAGCGTTTGATGAGCGTTTGATGAGCGTTTGATGAGCGTTTCATAAGCCTCTCATGAGCCTCTCATGAGCCTCTGGTGACGCCTTGATGACTATACAACCGTGCCAGAAAGGATATAGGAAGCTTACAGAAAGCATACGGAAACCTTACAGAAAGCATACAGCGAGCATAGAGAACGGATACAGGGAGCTTAGAGCCTGCGCCTACCGTGACCCTTTGGTGACCCTTTCGTGATCGAAGAATGTATATACAGGGCTTACACGACGCTTACGGGAAGTATAATAAATAATGAGTATTCTTTTAAGGAAACTTATTATTTTTATATTTGATAAGAAATCTTATGAAAACATACACCTTAGATAAGGTTCAGGATAAACTCATTGGTAAAAAAGGCACGCCCGCGCGTGAGAAGTTTGAATACCAATTGCAAATGGACCTGATTGGCAAAGCAATCAAACAAACACGGCAGGAACGCCATCTCACACAGGAAGAATTAGGCAAACTGATTGGGGTACAAAAAGCGCAGATATCCAAACTTGAAAGTAATGCCAGCAACGCCACTATTGATACATTGATACGTGTATTCACGGCATTAAAAGCAAAAGTGAAATTACAGGTAGAATTGCCGAACGTAAATATTAGTATTGGGCGATGAGACACATATCGCTTCTCCGCCTCAGACGGATCGCGAAAACGGAAACTCCTACCTGGCAACCAGTAACCCCTTAAACTTCTTGAACCTTTTGAACTTCTTAAACCTCTTAAACCCTTTGAACCTTTGAACCTTTGAACCTTTGAAACCTTTTACCTATTTTTGCATCCCGAATAAAAAACGGGA
>CAISDV010000148.1 GCA_903884185.1 uncultured Chitinophagaceae bacterium
CATTTGGATTACTAATCATTACATCGTAAGCATTAGCCAATCTGGTTGCTCGATCTGGATCAACTTGAGCATATTTTGTTTGCGGATGGATACCCCAATGCCAGAATTGCGATGTTACACTCACTTATCACAAAGCAAAAAATAAACTGAGTTGCCATTATTGTGGTGCCGCTTATCCATTGATACATACCTGCCCGGCCTGCGGCAGCCATCATTTTATACAAAAGAATTTTGGCACCGAAAAGATAGAAGAATTATTGGCCGAACAATTTCCTGATGCTAAGATCGCACGGATGGACCATGACTCAGTAAAAGGAAAAAATGACCATGATACACTGATCAAACTTTTTGAACAACAGCGTATCGATATTCTTGTTGGCACCCAGATGGTAGTAAAAGGGTTGGATTTTGAACATGTAAACCTGGTAGGCATTATTGACGCCGATGGTATTTTAAACTTCACAGATTTCCGCGTGAATGAAAGGGCATTTCAATTGATGGAACAGGTAAGTGGCCGCGCCGGTAGAAAAGATGGTAAAGGGAATGTATTGATACAGGTCACAAATATTCACCACCCTGTATTACAGTTCGTGAAAGAACATGATTATAAAAAACTGTTTGAGTTTGAATTGGAAAGCAGGAAAGCCTATCACTACCCACCTTATTACAGGTTGATCAGGCTTATCTTTAAACACAAGGAAAAGCACATTGCAGAAGAAGCTGCCAACCTGGTGATGCATGGGTTGAAAACAAATTTTGCTGGATATTTACATGGCCCTGCACAACCGGTAGTGGACAGGATACGCAACCAGTATTTATGGGAGATATTGATCAAACTGCCAAAAGATGCGAACCTGATCAATCAATGTAAGCGGGAGATACAACAGCAGGCAGTGATCGTACAGTCGCATAAGCAGTATAGAGGGGTGACGATATTGCCGGATGTAGACCCGGTGTGAGTTATGAAATATGCGTTATGAGTTATGGGTTATAAGTTATGAGTTGAACGGCTCACTTATAACTCATAACTTATCACTTATAACCAAAGAATTAATGATTATCAAAGAAAACATATCACTTCAACCCTACAACACCTTCTCCATAGAAGCTAAGGCAAAGCAATTCGCTTGCTTTTCATCTGTTGAAGAATTGCAGGAGCTTCTTGTTTCTACTGCACCATTAAGCAATAAGTTGATACTGGGTGGTGGCAGCAATATTCTTTTTACCAAAGACTTTGACGGGCTTGTTCTGAAGAATGAATTAAAAGGAATTGAACTCATAAAAGAGGATGAGGAATATTATTACGTGAAAGCATCTGCAGGCGAGTCATGGCATGGGCTTGTTTTGTATTGCATTGAACATAATTATGCGGGCATTGAAAACCTGAGCCTGATCCCCGGGAATGTTGGCGCAGCGCCTATTCAGAACATTGGCGCTTATGGAGTGGAATTAAAAGATGTGTTTCATGAACTTGAGGCATTCCATATTCACGAGAAAGTGGTGCAACGGTTCTCTGCTACTGATTGTGCATTTGGCTACCGCGATAGTATTTTCAAAAAGAAACAAAAAAGCCAGTTCGTAATACTCAACATTACACTTCGTCTTCCTAAAAAACCTGTATTCAATACTTCTTATGCATCACTTGCACAGGAACTGGAGAAAATGAATACAACAGAATTATCTGCAGCAGCCATTTCAAAAGCGGTGATACAAATACGAGAAAGTAAACTCCCCGATCCAAAGAAGATCGGCAATGCAGGCAGTTTCTTTAAGAACCCCGAGGTTTCTAAATTCCGCTGGCATGTGATATGGGAAGAACGCCGCGATATTATAGCGCATAAAACCGGTGATGCTACTTATAAGATTGCAGCAGGATGGTTAATAGAACAATGCGGATGGAAAGGCTACCGTAAAAATGATGCCGGCTGTTATGAAAAGCAGGCGCTGGTTTTGGTGAATTATGGAAAA
>CAISDV010000149.1 GCA_903884185.1 uncultured Chitinophagaceae bacterium
AGCCAGCTTTTAAAATAATCCACTTTATACTTGGGAAGTTCGGTCAACACTTTTAAAAATATCTGCTGCACGCAATCTTTCGCTTCTTCTTCGTTCTTCATATACTTCATACAGGTACCCAGCAATAGCAGTGTGTAGCGTTGCAGCAAAATGCCCAGCCACTGGTTATCGCCATCGGCATAAAACCGTGTAAGCAATTCATTGTCGCTGGATGATATGTATGGGTCTTTACTCACTGGTTCAAAGTAAAGTCTTTTTAAATAGATGCCATGAACGGCTAAAATCCATAATTTGCTGTAAATTATTGTGAATGGATATTGTTTCCTGTATTGTAACAGTGGCACCGCTTCGCAGGGAGGACTCGCATCGCAGCGAGATCGTTACTGAACTACTGTTTGGCGAAAGGGCTGAACTGCTGGAGAAGGGGAAAGATTTTGTGAGACTAAGATGTTTATACGATGATTATGAAGGCTGGTGCCAGCGAACCCAGGTGGAAGAGATGGCAAGTACCACCGCAGCTACTGTAGCCAGTAAATTTATTTCTGTAAAGTATGATGAAGTGCAGGCAGGCAAACAATCCTGGCCTGTTACTTTTGCCTCACCTGTTCATGGGGAAGGGAATATTGCGGTAGGGAGATATACTATCAGGTATAATGACAAAAATATCTGGGATGCTACTAACACCCCTTTTGAAGAGAGTAAAATACTTATATGTGCTAAAATGTATTTGCATACGCCTTATTTATGGGGAGGTAAGTCTGTTTTAGGGATCGATTGCAGTGGGTTTGCACAGCAGGTCTATAAAATGTTTGGAATGATATTACCACGAGATGCCTGGCAGCAGGCTGAGAAAGGGGAGGTGGTTGGTTTTTTACAGCAGGCGCGTTGTGGCGACCTGGCATTCTTTGATAATGAAGAAGGAAAGATCATTCATGTAGGCTTATTGCTCAATGATTATACTATTATTCATTCTTCAGGAAAAGTACGGATAGATCAAATAGATAATGCAGGTATTATTAGCAGCGATACGGGAGAACGAACACATAAACTTAGAATAATAAAACGGTACTAGGATTCGTAAGATTAAACGATTGTAGGATTAAAGGTTTATATTCAAAGCCCCTGCTATTTTTAAGGCATTTGTAGTTAGTTGGGCGCTCTAAATGTCCCAAGTGTCACTTATGTCCCGTGTAGTTAAGAATACAAAGCTTCAAACGCCTCTACATTATATCCATCGCCTTCACAAAATAGGTGCAAACGCCGGGAAGCGCCAGCCAGAAATACTGCCTTACATAGACCAGCAACAATATCATAATGATCGTCCATATAAAGAACCAGACCCAGTATTTTGCAGTTGTTTTTTGCGCTTCCATGTAGTTTTTATTTGCCGCAAAGATAAGGCGGCGATACAATTTATTCAACCTAAATTTTGGACTGTTCAGAACTGTTGATAACAGGTGTTTTGGCAGAAATATTCTTCCTGGGTGAGTCAAAAAACAGGAGCTTGATCGCTATCAGGATCATAAACACAGCAAATATTTTTTTCAGTGTTCCTTCGGGCAACGACAATGCCAGCTTGCTTCCAAAATAATTACCAATTAAGAACCCCAAAGAAACAATAAGCACTACACCCACATCTATATGCCCCTGTTTATAATATTGTAACACGCCCAGTATCCCCACCGGCAATAACAATATACCAAGGGAAGTGCCTTGTGCGGCTTTCTGGGAAAAGGCAAGAAAAAAGACCAGTGCAGGTACAATGATGATCCCTCCACCAATACCTATCAGCCCGCTCAGCATACCAGATACCAGCCCGATGACAACAAGGGTCAGAACGATCGCAAATGTTAATGACATTTTTTTCAATTTAAACTATTTTAAAATTCTCTTTGTATAATTTGATGGCGTCTTCTATTACTTTCAATGCTGTGGATTTATCTGCAAACTCTTCCACCACAACTGTTTTGTTTTCGAGTTTTTTATACTCCTCGAAAAAATGCCTCAGTTCATCAAAAAAATGCTTGGGCAACTCTTCAATATTGTTGTAATAGTTTACTCCGGGGTCTTTTGCAGCAACAGCTATTATCTTATCATCGGCATCGCCGCTGTCTATCATCTGCATCACACCTATCACTTTTGCTTCCATTAAAGTAAGTGGCACCACAGGCAGGGTAGTGATCACCAGTATATCTAATGGATCTTTGTCGTCGCCGTATGTCTGCGGAATAAAACCATAATTGATGGGGTAATAAAAAGAAGAATAGATCACGCGGTCCAGTTTTAATAAACCGCTTGCTTTATCTATTTCGTATTTGCACCTGCTTCCCTGTGGTATCTCAATGATGGCATTCACCACTCTTGGTGCATTTTCACCATAATGAACACCATGCCATGGATGTAATACGTTTGTTGTCATAGCACGATCTGTTTTGTGATCCAGTAACCTAATAAGGTAGCTCCCAATCCCAGTACCAGGCTTCCACCCACATACAAAGTAAAGCTTCCGTAACGGTGTTGCTCCAGCATATTCACACATTCCCATGAAAAAGCAGAGAAAGTGGTAAAGCCACCGCAGATCCCAGTGGCGAGAAATAATCTCCATTCACCAAACCCATCCTGTTTGGCTGCTACTGCCATCACTACCCCAATGATCAATGACCCAATAATGTTTACTGTAAGAGTAGCAAGCGGAAATGTATTGTGTTTGATCAATACTGAAAATAAATAGCGCAGCGCGGAACCGATCATCCCGCCAAGGGCCACCAATATGAAGTTTTTAAATATCATTGGTTGCTAAAAGTATATTTAAAATCAACAAGCCATTCATTATTTTGATGAATGATCCTGACAACGTGTTTTTCTTTATCAAAAGAATTATAAAAGTGTAGTAGCGACACATCAGGGAGGCTGTCGGTAACACTCTCAACAATTATCTCAGACAGTGCATAGTTGTTTTTCTCTTCTTTGCTTCTTGCCGTATAGTCATTCTCAGATCTTTTTAATAATGCAGTGTTTTGCTCATCTGCCAGCATATAGAAACCGGCTTTTTTGAAATCACCTTTAAGTGAAGCATCTATAAATTCACGGCCCGCATCCAGTGCATTCTCAGCTTTAATAAATTCTTTTTTTGAACCCGTGCAGGAAACAAGGGTAAGTAATGCAATAAGAAAGATATATCTCATGTTGCAAGGATGAATGCGAAGGTAAGTAGTGTACGCTACTTTTTAAGTAAATGGTAAAACTTGTTACGGTTAGTTATTATTAGAAGAAATAGCCACAGAGGCACAGAAACACAGAAGTATTTTACAATTAGGCCTATTTTCTCTGTGTTTCTGTTCCAGAAGTCTCGGGATCTGTGGCAGTTTTAAAAACAAAAAAAGTCCCGCTATTAACGGGACTTTCAAAATATATTTCTCCAACCAAATTACTGTGTTCCGCCACCGCCTCCGCCATTGCCCATCTGATCCATACCACCATTCTGATCGGCCTTGGTATTCTTGCGTTTGAATAAAGTAGCATCAAACTTACCAAAACGGTAACTGAAGTTAATACGTAACACTTGTGGATCTCTTCTTCTTTCACTGGTCTGTGTAAACAAACCTGGTTGTGTAGAATAAGTTTCATATACCTGTGTGCGGAAGATATCATTCATGCTTAGTGTCAATGAACCGCTGCGGCCATTTGTCCATGTCCAGTCTTTGCGGATGGCTGCATCAAATCCATAACGTGGTAAAACATAACCCTGTGCTGTTGTTTGTGTAAAGCCGCCATACATCATTCCACCGCCTCCACCACCACCACCGCGTCCACCACCACCGCCTCCGCCACCTTGTGGTATCACTGTCTTCGCCTGGTAATCACCACTGAACTGGAATGAAAGCCCCTTTGCTATTTTAAAGGCACTGTTCATCTTTGCAAACCAGCTCACTAAAGAATTGGCAATGTTCTGGCCCGGGATCGTGGCATTGATCTGTGAATTATATAAGTTCACATTCAAAGTAAGGTCCCACCATTTTGTTACAGGCATTTTATTGGTCAATTCCAATCCATACGAAAACGCGTTGTTTGCATTCAGGTAGGTGCTGAAATAAATACTGTCTGCCGGGTTCAATGCATCCTTATCCCTGTAAGTGTACCTTGTTAAAAGGTCTGTGGTATATTTAAAGAATACAGTAGCAAGGAAATTTGCATTGCGTTTGTAAGCATTATTATAAGACATTTCAAAAGAATGTGTGAACTCCGGTTTTAAACCCGCATTACCAATACTGATACTGCTTGGGTAGCTCGTGTAATCAGGGAAAGGCATCAACTGGAAGAAATTAGGCCTGTTCACTCTTCTGGAATAATTGATCTGTAAATCCTGCTTCTCATCCACCTTATATGTGATAAACGCACTTGGGAACAAACTCAAAGGATAACTGGTTTTGAAATTAGCAGAATCCTTCCCGGCATTATTCAATAATGTACCTGTGTAATTGGAACTTTCTACCCTAAAGCCAAGCAGGTAACTCCATTTCTTTGCTTTAAAACTGAAAGTGGAATAAGCTGCATATACCTGGTCGTTGAATTTGTATTTGTTGCTGATGCTTGGAATGGTGGCATATGCTTTTTGTGTATAATCATATTTTAACTGGCTGCTGTTATTGCCATAATCACGAATAGCTGCCCTTGCACCTAATTCAAACTTACTATCGTCAGAAATAGGATTTTCATAATCAGCCTGTACTGTATAAAAATGATTATAGCCATTGGTAGCCGACTGCTGCAGCAATGGTGAATATTTCAAATTTGTTGTAGAGTTAGGAACATATGTACTTGTTCCATTTGCTGCATCACTTGTATTGGTACTTGAGTTATAATTGAAATCTGCAGAGAGGTCGTGCCCGTTCTTTTCAAAATTGTGTTTGTAACTCAGTTGTGAACCAAAATTTTCGAATACCGAGGTGTTGTTTGATATAGTTGTACTGTGCGAGATGGCAGTGCCGGAAGAACTCGTGGAATCTGTTGACTGTGTAGTGGAACTCTCAAAACTTCCCTTGTTATAATTACCAGCAATAGAGAAAGTATTCCTGTTATCAACTAAATAATCCATACCCAAACGGAAGAAACCAAATGAACCGTTATTGGTTGCGTCGCTGGTATTGTGAATATTGGTAGAAGGATAAATGATATTGCTCATATCATTAATGCCTGTTGATAAAGATTTACGTTGATTATAATTGGCGCTCGCACTCAAATTCACTTTCCCTTCGCGCAGGTTAAAATCTCCGCCTAAATTTACTTTTGCCCTTGAATCCAGCCCTGCACGTAATCCGCCATTATAACCGCTTTTCTTATTTTTCTTTAAAACGATATTCAGGATACCCGCATTACCACCCGATGCATCATATTTTGCAGAAGGGTTGGTGATGATCTCTACTTTGTCAATGATATCTGCAGGAATCTGGTCCAGTGTCATTGTGGTAGGCCTTCCATCAACAAAAATGGTAGGTGCGGCATTCCTCAATGTCACGTTTCCATCAATGTCCACATTTAAAGTAGGGATACTCTTCATGATCTCGGTAGCTGTCTGCCCCGTACTTGTCAGGTTCTTATCTACATTGAATATTTTTCTGTCGATACCCAGTTCAAACAAAGGTTTTGAAGAAGCGGTCACTGTTACAGTTCCCAAATCAGCTTCTGCAGCGTCCATTTTCAGGTTGCCAAGGTCTTTGTCTGCCTGCCCAAGAATGCTGTTCCCGCCACCTGCACCATTGCCTTCCTGCATCCCACCAGTTGTGGGAGGGGCACTTACGCCGCCTTGAGGGAATTTAATGCCGAATGTGAGGTCTTTTTCGAGCGGTTTATAATTTAATCCTGTGGCTTTGAATTTAAAATTGCCCATTACAGGAAGTGCTTCAAGGCTAAAATCGCCATTGGCCTCTGTAATGATGGTCTTTAAAATAACATCCTTCATCTGCTTGGTAGCAGTATCGAACTTATTTCCTTTCAGTTGGATGGTAACACCTGCAATGCCTTTATTGGTCTTTGCGTCTACCATTTTACCGTAGAAATGCCCGAAGTTCATGCCTTGTGCACCACCCGGCCGGCCGGCGCCACCCCTGTTTCCACCGCCCTGGTTCTGGGCCTGGGTAGAAGAACAAATAATGAATAAAATACCTAATCCTAAGATCTTTCTCATGTTATATTATAATTTTTACTTGTACAAAATTGAAACGAACCGCCGTATTTCTGCCTTTATATCTGTACGAACGGCAATATTGCGATTTTAAATGGGTAAGCCCCGTTTGTTGCCGCCGAAAACCGCCCATATATCGGTGACTATAGCCAACTGAGTATTAATACCCCCGCAATACCTATAATTAGCCCAACAAATGCCCCCATCATTTTTGCCATCAAAAGTTGTTTTGCCAAACTGCCTTTCAATAACTTTTCCAGTTTGCCGGTTGATAACTCTGACAGCTTTTTGGCAACCATATTTTCCAGCTCCTGGCCTGCCAGCAGGTTATTGATATAATTCTCCATGATCAAAGGGAACATACTCTCCAGTTCTTTCAGGAATACGGCCTTTAATTGGGTAATGGTCTTATCACCTATCAGCACAGCAATCATCGGCATTTCAGCTGTCAGCTTGTTCCGCAGGAAATTATCTATATGCGCTTCGATATGTGGTGCCAGTTTTTGAAAACTATCAGGGCCGGCTATTTTTTGGGGGAGATCAGCCGATGCCAGTTCAGTACTCGCCAGTTTTCCCAGGGTTTGCGCCAGTTTCTGTTGCTGGCCGGGAAGGATGCCCTGTATAGTGAACCCCGCTATTTTCCATGCCTGTTTTGGATGGAATAAAAGCTTCAATAGCATCCAAATTACCAGCCAGCCGGTAAATGCGGAGAGTATAGGTATTACAAAGAGCCGGTAATCCATGCAAGATGATTTAAAAAAACCCTGTAAACATTTTACAGCTTACAAGGTTAGTGATGGGAGAACGATGGGTCTCGAACCCACGACCTACAGTGCCACAAACTGTCGCTCTAACCTACTGAGCTACGCCCTCCGTTTGTTCCCGTTTTTTATTCGGGATGCAAAAATAGGTAAAAGG
>CAISDV010000150.1 GCA_903884185.1 uncultured Chitinophagaceae bacterium
ATATTAAAGAAAAAACCCCTACAAAATTCATTGATTTTCAACGATTTGTAGAGGTTATTTTCATCAAAGTCGGGAAGACAGGATTCGAACCTGCGACCCCCTGGTCCCAAACCAGGTGCGCTACCGGCCTGCGCTACTTCCCGAAATTTCCCAACCAGGTGTCCCGCTAACAGCGGGGCTACTTCCCGATCATTGGAGCGCAAAAGTAAGGATTTGAGCCTCTGAAACAAAAAGAAAATGTATTTAGACTTTACCTTCAGCTTTCGGCCTTTCCCATCTTTTCTGCACCATCACCGCCAACAGCACACTCAGCAATGCAATGACCATTCCACCAGCCACATCTCTCGGAAAATGCTGCGCTAAATAAACCCTTGAATAACCCACCAGCAGTGCATATACCAGGCCAACAGGTAATACCCATTTTTTATTAACGGCTACGCAGGCCAGCAGGAAAAATGTAAAAGCAACCGTTGTATGCCCCGATGGGAAACTGGCTATTAAATGTAATTCAACACCATTCACTGTATGTATCAATGAATGATCAATGATGGCGGACATAGGCCGCGGCTCAACAGGAAGCAGCACCGACTTGAACAATTGTATAAAAATATTTGCAAAGGCAAATGCACCGATCAATAGTGGCAACTGTTTTTTCCTGAATAAAATAAATAAGAGTAGCGCCAGCACCCAAAAGATACCATCGCCCAAAAAACTCCAGCAGGAAAAGAAGAGATCTGCAGCCTTGCCAAGATCATGGTTGAGGTAGAGAAAGAATTGGTTATTGCCAATGAGAAGAGTGCAGGCAAATAGACCGATTGCTATAATAAAAGTAATGATACCCGCAAGTTTGAATCTGGATAACTGCATGTGTAAAAATAGGGGTTTCACGCAAATCCCGAAGTCTCGGGAGCAAAGGAACAAAGAGGCAAAGGAATTTTTAGAGATCCTGAGAAATGGCTTGATGCCTTAATTTTCTTTGCTGCTTTGCGTGAAAAAATAAAACATGTTTGAACGGATAATAATGTTTTTGTTTCACGCAAATCCCGAAGTCTCGGGAGCAAAGGAGCAAAGACACTCCGAAATTCATTTGTGTCTTATTTTTTTCAGTCTTGTAGATTTAGTTTTACATGATGCCTGCTAATTCCAGGCTTCTTTTTTTCAAGTTGATGATATCGAGGTTTTCGATTACGGGGTCAGGGGTCAGTATCAAAGAAACATTTTTTTCCTTCCACCAGGTCTTGCCAATTAACTTGTTTACATGCAACACACCTAATAGATATTTTCTTTCTTCTGCAGCATGCCATTCTTCTATCCATTCAAAATCATCGCGGGGAACATATTTTAAATCATCAAAGCTGAGGTAAAGCCTCAGGTAAAAATCATTGCTTAACTGGTGTGGAATATGGTGATACAATTTTTTATACTCATACTTATAATTATAACGCAGCGCCGCAATATCGCTCAACACGGCAGATGCGGTAGGAAAACTACCCGCACCTTTTCCGTAAAAGAATTGTTTGTCCGCAAACCCGCTCTCTATCACCACTCCATTGTATTCATTCTTTACAAAAGATAATGGCTCATCATGCTTTACAAATTGGGGCAATACAAAAGCAGCCACTTTTCCATCCCGTAATTTCTTGGCTTGTGCCACTAATTTAATATCGTAATGTTTTTCCTGTGCTACAGTTGCATCACTCAAACAGATATTCTGAATACCTGTAAACAAAATTTGAGACGGATGCTCTACAATACCATAAGCATGGTTCAATATGATCACCCATTTATTCACGGCGTCAAAGCCTTCTGTGTCAAGTACCGGGTTGCTTTCGGCAAAACCCAATTGCTGCGCGAGTATCAAAGCATCGCTAAAATTCAGTTTGTCCTCGAACATTTTAGTAAGGATGAAATTGGTGCTTCCGTTCACGATGGACCTGATGGAATGTAGCAGGTCGTTGTCGTAATATTCTTCCAGGTTCCTGATCACAGGAATAGAGGCACAAGCTGCAGCTTCACATAAAAATGGTAATCCCGTTTTTGCCTGCAATTCCAGTATCTCCGGCAAATGTTCGGCTATCATTTTCTTGCTGGCGCTCACAACGGCTTTTCCGTTTTGTAAAGCGGTGGAAACAATATCAAACGCTGCATTGGCATCATCTATTACTTCAACGATCACATTGATCTCATCATCAAACAACAGATCGTTTTTGTGGGTAGTAAAAAGTTCTGCAGGTGCATTACGTTGTTTTGCCGGGTTTTTGATACAAACTTTTTTGATACTTGCTTTCAGCGAAGGGGTTTGCTGCAACACTTTGTACAAACCTTCACCCACTGTTCCAAAACCAAATAAACCGATCGTTAACTTCTTGTGCGCGTCCATGTATTTTTTATTTTTCTAAATGATCAACAATTTGCGGGAACTGTTTTGTGCTGAATATTTTTTTTATTCTGAATTGTTTTATTCAATGCCTGTTCAATATCTGCTACCAGGTCTTCTACTTCTTCCAAGCCTACACTTAGCCTTACCAAACTGTCTGCCACACCTGCTGCCCTGCGTTTTTCAACAGGAATGGTCTTGTGTGTCATGTTTGCCGGGTGGCTCACCAGGCTTTTTACTCCGCCTAAACTTTCTGCCAGTTTAAATAATTTTGTTTGTGTAACAAACTGAACAGCGGCTTCGTTCGTATCATCTTTCAATGAAAAGGAAACAATGCCTCCAAAACCTTTCGATTGTTTTTTTGCAATATCATGATTGGGATGTGTTTTCAATCCCGGATAAAAAACTTTGTCAACAGCAGGATGCGTTTCCAAAAACTCTGCCACCACCTGTGCATTCAGGCAATGTTGTTTTACGCGAAGGTGAAGAGTCTCAATACCGCGTATCACCAGCCAGCTGTCGAACGGCGCCAGTATTGCACCACAAGCATTCTGAATGAATTTTACTTTTTCTCCCAGTTCTTTTTCTTTCGTCACCACAACACCAGCGATTAGGTCGCAATGCCCGCCTAAATATTTGGTGGCGCTGTGCATCACAATATCAGCTCCCAGCGAAAGAGGTTGCTGCAATGCGGGTGAAGCAAATGTATTGTCCACGCAAAGTAAGCACCCATGAGCCTTGGCTACCTTAGCTATGGATGCGATATCAGAGATCTTTAAAGTTGGATTGGTGGGAGTTTCAAGCCAGATCAGTTTTGTTTTGGGTGTGATAGCATTGAATACATTCTCGACATCCGATGTGTCCACAAAATTTACTTTGATGCCAAACTTTTCATACACCTGTGTAAATAAACGAAATGCACCGCCATAAATATCATCTACTGCCAGTATTTCATCGCCACTTTGCAGCAATTTTACAATGGCATCAATAGCAGCGAGGCCGCTTCCAAAAGCAATGCCTACTTTCCCGTTCTCCAGTTGGGCAATGATCTGTTCCAACGTAGCTCTCGTTGGATTGCCTGTGCGGGCATAATCAAATCCTTTGTTTACACCGGGCGCTTCCTGTACAAAAGTGGATGTCTGGTAAATGGGTACCGAAATAGCCCCTGTTAGCGGGTCTACCGGAATACTGTTGATCAGTTGTGTGGCGTTGCTCATCCTGGTCATTTTTAATAATGATGAAATGATTTTATTTTTCATCAACAATTTACCAGGAAGGCTTACCGGCGGAGCATAAAAAAAGCTCACCTGGTAAGTCAGATGAGCTTGATATATTTCAAACGGAATACCCGTTATCTGTTTTCAAACTTTTACTCTGACTTATCTCTTCCCGCGATAAACGGGATGGAGTTGGCACCTTCATACAGTGGAGTCACTGTGTGGGTTGCCAAGGCTTCATCGGGCCAATTCCCTCTGCCTTTCTTGATAAGTTGTTGTTGAAAGAACTGCTACAAATGTACTGGCTGAATTTTCAAACCACCAAATAAAATTTTATAAAATCTTTTTACTTGTTCAACATTAAACGAAAAATACCTTTCTCCATAATTAACCTGTTCACTTGTG
>CAISDV010000151.1 GCA_903884185.1 uncultured Chitinophagaceae bacterium
AACATTTTCTACGGTCTATTAGTGACGGTTACTGTTACTGCGATTATTTTATCTTGTAAGCATGATCCTATTCCCACTCAGGCAGATTTGGACAGACAAACTCCCACAGTATGTTTTCAAACAGAAGTGTTGCCATTGTTTCAATCCTATTGCAGCAGGTCGGGCTGTCATGATGATGGTACGATGCAGAATGGTTACGATCTAACTAATTACGACAGTATTGTAGCCCATGGAGTTACTCCGGGTCTTGCTGCTAATAGTGAACTTTACCTTGCTATGTACAAAACAGGCACTACGAAAATGCCTCAACCCACAGCAACAGATTTGACCGACGATCAGAGAGCCCTGATTCGTCGCTGGTTGAACCAGGGGGCTAAAAATACCACCAGTTGCGGTCCTACCACCTGCGATACTTCTAAATATAAGTTTAGTGCCGATATTCAGCCAATTCTGGTAAATTATTGCACAGGTTGTCATGGAGGTACAGTGCCTTCGGGGCATATCAACCTGGTTGGCTATGATAATGTAAAAAACACATTGGATAATTATTTTGATTCTTTCGTGGGGGATGTAACTGATCCTACCAATAACAATCCAATGCCTAAAAATGCAGATTCACTGACAGATTGCAACCAGCAAAAGCTGTTGAACTGGATCAATGCAGGCTATCCTAACAACTAATAAGTCTTTCAGACATCTATTAACCAAAACACATCGTAAATCAATCATATTTCCATGAAAAAGTTTAAAACCATCTTGCTGATAGTAGTTGTGCTGGGTATTATCGGTGCAATCACCGCTTATTTTATGTATAATAAAAAAGCCCTGGATGTACAGTCTGCCAGTGCTATTGAAGTAAACGCTTCCGAGCTGTACAAAACTTTTCTGACAGACTCTACGACTGCCAAAACAAAATATGCTCAAAAAGTACTGAAAGTAGCGGGTGTGGTGACCTCTGTTTCCAAGAACCAGCAAAACCAGCCGATTGTATTATTAAAAACAGATACAGACGGAGCTTCTATTAACTGCACTATGGAAGGGATTGTTGACGCAAGTTGCACAGCCGGTAGCCATGTTAATGTAAAGGGTATTTGCGGAGGTATCGGACAAGGAGATGTTGATATGGGAATTATGGCAGATGTTTATATACTGAGAGGCTATATCTCCAAATAATGAATAAACCATTTTGCAGCAAGCAAGCGCCTTCTGCATACCTTATCAACAAGAAAATACAAAAAGATTACAATGCATATAAAAACAATAAAAGTGAAAAAAACAGCTATGTTCCTCCTTTTTGCGGGTATCACGATGATAGCCGGAAGTTGTTACTACGACAAAGGAGAAATTCTTTATCCGGGTACTTATAATGTGGTGGATTGTTCAACCGTGTCTGCTAAGTTTGCAGCCAATGTACAGCCGATTATTCAGAGCAAATGCGCTACAGGCGGTTGTCATGATGCAACCAATGCAGGTGGTGTATCACTTATGAATTATGATCAGATCAATGCTGCAAAGGACAGGGTAAAGACCAGGGCAGTAGACCAAAAGACCATGCCTACGGCTGCACCACTTTTACCTGCAGAAATCAACACCTTAAAATGTTGGCTGGAAGCGGGAGCACAGAATAATTAATGGAAAATGT
>CAISDV010000152.1 GCA_903884185.1 uncultured Chitinophagaceae bacterium
CTAAAGAATGGCGGTAGCGAAACAGAAGTAAAACTTTATTCGCAGGAAGGGCTTGATATGTTAAGCAACCTCTGGGTAAAAGCAGCAGCTGAATTTAAATTGATGTACGAGCTTACATGGATGGGAAGGCCCATCATACAGTTTGGGACAGATATGATCATGTTGCAGCAGCTTATATGGGATAATCAGCCGGATATATTTGTTGAAACGGGGATCGCACATGGCGGGTCACTTATTTATACCGCTTCGTTGTTTGAATTGATGGGCAAGGGACATGTGATAGGCGTTGATATCGAGATCAGACAACATAACAGGGTAGCTATTGAAGCACACCCTATGTATAAACGCATTACTATGATCGAAGGTTCTTCTATAGGTGAATCTACGATCACAGAATTGGAGAAAAATTTGGGTGAAGGAAAGAAAGTAATGGTGATGCTAGATAGCAACCACTCAACTGATCATGTACTGAAGGAAATGGAACTGTATTCAAAATATATACCTGTGGGTGGTTACCTGATCGTTCAGGATGGTGCACAGGCATGGGTATCTGATATTCCAAGAGGTAAAAAGGAATGGAAAGATGATAATCCTTTGACTGCCATACATGAATTCATGAAACACAATTCCGATTTTATTATTGATGAAAGTTATACACGCCTTGGGATCACACAATCTCCTTGCGGCTATCTAAAAAGAGTTAAATAGAAATGAAGAAAGTATTGGTTACAGGATCTATGGGTTATTTGGGAAGTGTGCTCACAAAGCACCTTACCGATCATGGCTTTGATTGTATTGGATATGATACCGGATTTTTCAGGGGGAGTACTTTGTATGCACCGCCAGATACAAAGACCGTATTACGCGATGCAAGGGATATTACAGAAGATGATTTGAAAGGCATTGATGTGGTGGTTCACTTAGCCGGTATCTCCAACGATCCAATGGGAAAACTGGATGCAGCACGCATTTACGATCCTACACGTGCGTATAGCCTTGCCATTGCGAAGATGTGTAAGAAAATGGGGGTACGTTTTATTTTTGCTTCAAGCTGTTCTATTTATGGATTGGGTGGAGATGAATTTTTGACTGAGGAATCGGCTGTGCATCCGCAGACACCTTACTCGCTCAATAAATTACAGGTAGAAGAAGACCTTCGTTCTATCAGTGATGCAAATTTTTCTCCAATTGCATTGCGCTTTGCCACTGTGTTCGGGCATTCGCCACGCATCCGCTTTGATGTAGTGATCAATATGCTCACCGGAATGGCCATGTCTAACAAGATCATTGTATTAAATTCAGATGGAAGCGCCTGGCGCCCCAACCTGCATATATTAGATCTATGCCAGTCTGTTCGGCGTTCTATAGAATTTGATTATAAGGGAGGTGAGTTATTAATAATGAATGTTGGGTCCGAAGAAAATAATTTACAGGTATTGGATATTGCAAAGACCATTCAGCGTTCTATTCCCGGGTGTGAATTGAAATTCCTTGCACAAAACCCGGAACTCGATAAAGAAGGATTGATAGCAGACAGGAAAGTAAAAGGCGGAGGAGGAGATACACGCACTTATAAAGTATCGTTCGATAAGATCACTAAAACACTTCCTGGTTTTACATGTGAATGGACTGTGGAGCGTGGTGTGAAGGATATGGCTGCCTTATTTGAAAAGATGGATTTTAATTTGGAAACATTCAAGCGCAGGGGCTTTTACCGCCTGCAGGAACTGGAATATTTATATGAGAATGGTTACCTGGCAGATAACCTGCGCTGGTTAAAAGAACCAGTTAACTAAATAAAGTATGGAGAAAACAGAAATACCGCAATTAACAGAGGCAGAGATCACTGAAGGATTATCAAAAGCCAATACTTCAGAACGAAGAAGGCATCCTAAAATATTACACAACCCTGGAGACGAGTTTAACCGCGTGATCAATTTTATGATGGGTGATTCTTATATGCAAACACATTTGCACCCGGGAGTGGAGAAAATAGAAAAAATATATCTCATACAAGGAAAAATAGCGACACTATTTTTTGATGATAAAGGTTCTATCACAAAATGCACCATCCTTGAAAAAGGAAAAACAGAAATGATAGAAGTGCCTGCATTTACCTGGCATACATACGTGATGTTGTCTGACGCTGCAGTAACTTATGAAACAATGATGGGCAAATATGATCCGGTTACCTGGAAGGAGTTTGCAAAAATTGCTCCACAGGAAAACACCCCGGAAAGCATTGCCTACCTTGCAGAATTAAAAGCAGCAGCAGCAAAACACATCACCCAATAAATATTTGCAACAGTAAGAATATGTCGAACAGCGAACAGGCCATAAACGAAGCATTGCGTATCCGTATCAGCCAGATGCTCATCAATGAAGAGTATAAGGCAGGTAAATTCAAGATACCCATTCACCTTGCCCTTGGGCATGAGGCCATTGCTGTAGCTGTAAGCCATGCATTGAAGAGTGATGATAATCTCATTCTATCTCACCGCAATATGGCATATAACCTGGCGCGTTCAGGAAAGGTTCGCCCCATAATGGATGAATATCATTTGCACCCAACCGGGCTTGCGGGTGGAAGGCTGGGTTCTATGAATTTGATCAACCCTGAAAAGAATATCATTTACACATCGAGCATATTGGGAAATAATTTTCCTGTTTCTGCCGGTATAGCCATGGCAGAAAAAATAAAGAACACTGGCAATGCAACATTTGTTTTGTGTGGTGATGGTGCCAGAGTAGAAGGAAGCTTTTATGAA
>CAISDV010000153.1 GCA_903884185.1 uncultured Chitinophagaceae bacterium
CCTATCATCACCATTGTCCCCAACACCCTTCGCCCAAACTACATTACCTGCTGTAGTATATTTTGCAATAAAAAAATCCCAATTGCCCGCATTAGTCAAAGTAGTGCTTCCGAAAGTGATAGAACTCCTATATATTCCTGTCACATAAACATTGCCATAAGTATCCGTGCTTACGCTATTGCCCGTTTCAATATCAGACCCTCCTGCCCTTTTCGCCCACATCACATTACCTGCTGAATTGTATTTTACAAGAAAAAAATCAGGACTGCCACCGGTAGTTAAAATAGTACTCCCAAACTTAATGGTATCTGTGAATTGACCTGTTACGTAAGCATTCCCAATGTTATCTGTGCTTATACTACTCGCTGTTGAGGTAGCAGTCCCTAATCCACCGCCATAAGAAGCCCCAATAGCAGTTTTAGCCCACATAATATTTCCCGCTGTATCATACTTTACAATAAAAATATCGGGACTGGTAGTGCCAGTTGTGTTGATTAAAGTAGTACTTCCAAAAGTAATAGTAGGGCTGCTGAAATTTCCTGTTACATAAATATTATCGAATGCATCAGTGCTTATACTTGTACCAAAATCATTGCCAACACCACCTGCTCTTTTCGCCCAAATAACATTGCCTGCCGCATCGTATTTTACAATAAAAAAATCATTGCTATTATTTGTAACGGCATTAGTTAAGGGAATGCTTCCAAAATTAATAGTTGAATCGTAACTGCCAGTTACATAAACATTGCCATTGGCATCTGCGCTTATGCCTAAGCCAATCCCAGCTCCCTCACCACTTTTCGCCCATATTACGTTGCCTGTCGAGTCGTATTTTACAACAAAAACACCTTCATTGGTCAAAGTATAACTTCCAAAAGTAACGTTCGAAGCATATCCCCCAGTTACATAAACATTGCCATTAGTATCGGGACTTATGCTTTGAGCAAAATCATATACAGACCCGCCATTACTTTTCGCCCACTTCCAATATTGAGTTTGAGCAGTGACAATATTGCTCATTCCGAAAAAGAATACAATTGCGACTGTGTATAATCCTTTCATGTTTTTAAGTTTTGGTTTTGAATTCGATTATTTATTACCAAGTTTAGGATACATTAATTTCTGAATCTTTAGTAGACTTTTGCCACAACTATTATTCTTTATATTGCGGCTAATCTATCCTGTATTTTTTTTCTTTGGAAGCCAACTAAATCATTTCGCAATAATTCTTTTTTCAAAGAGTCGCATTGCTCTAAAAGAGGATGCCTTTTCTCGTTTGCAATTTCACCCATCATTAGCCTCATTCTAATGGCTAATTTGCCTCTTATGTCTGCTACGTTTGCTACGTTCATTACCCTCAGCGAAGCTAATTCACGCGCAAGTTCATCGGCGTATGTATCGAAAAGGTCAATTGTATCCTGTAGGTTCACTTTTACTTTTTTTATTTGCGTACATACTTCAATAGCTGGCACACCAGTAATCATAAGATTAAACCCTTCGGCCATAACCTTTAATTCATGTGGAATGTTACTCCCATCGTTGCTTCTTTTATCTCTTTTATTTCCTTTGGACTATTCCAATAATTTTCAAGCTCGCCAATTTTCCCAATTAAATCTGCTTGTGAAAGAGTGTAAGCCAAGGCAGAACTTTCTGCATCACTTAAATATTTAGAATAGTTCGTTTGGTCAAAATTTTCATCTCTATCTGCTTTATGCATGGCATAAAAATATTTTGCTGATAAAGCTCGTTGGTTTGCATGTAAGGCATACCTCATTATCTTTTCACATAGCACATAAATTTCATTAAGCAATCGTTCTACAATTGCTTTTCGCCTTTTATGTTTATCCCATATATTATTCACAAGCACCAAAATTAGCGCGACAGTCAGCGAAGAAATGAAAGCGATAAAATATTTCTTATTATCATCTATTGACTGTGCACATCCACACAAAATAATCATCAACTTCGCATCCATACCATTCCATTTTAGTGTTAGCGCAACTTCAGCACCGACAGTACGAATATAAATTTCATTCTCCTTCCCCAAATTTTTTCTTTCTAACATCTGGTTAACCGTTAGCGGGACAAGCCAAACAGCCGCCCAAATACATCTACGCAAATGCACTCCCATTTTGTTTTGCTCTGTTTGTTTTTTAATTGGAATTAAAACAAAAAGCGAGTGCATTGCCGCGCAGGGGTTTCACCTTTCATTTGACAGTGTCGCGCTTCATTGCCAGGCAACGAAAATGTCCGCTTTGATTTTCCGTGATGTCCACCGGTGGACAACAGTAAAGCAGCCGATAACATCGGGCTAAATGAAATGGCGCGGGAAGTCATAAGCGTTAAGTTCTCTTTCTTATTTTCGTTTCCGTTTGGCGGACAGGAGGTGCGTTTTTATGCGCCCCTTCATTAGCCCGTAAAACGTTAGCAGAAATGCCCTCTCAAAATTTCTGACAAGGTTGTGTAGGGTAGTCGCTTAAAGACAAAATACGTAAGTTACTTGTTGTAATTTTACAAATTTTCTGTTTGGGAAATTACAAATAGAAATTGGGGTTAATCATTTTGTGAATTTCAATAAAAAGAGTTGTAACATTTTGATAAAATAAGTC
>CAISDV010000154.1 GCA_903884185.1 uncultured Chitinophagaceae bacterium
AAGAAGTGAAATAAACAAATGTTATATCTACTATAAAGCCCTTGCATTTTTTGTGAGGGCTTTTTTATTGGTATTTTCTGGCAAGGTAATTGGGTATAAAAAGCATCATTCATTAAAACAATTTTTATGAGCAAAAAAGTATTGATAGGGGCTTTATCCGGGTTAGCTGCCGGCGTAGTAGTTGGAATGTTGACGGCACCAGCTTCCGGTAGTGAAACACGCCAAAAAATTTCAGACTCTGCAACTGATTTAAAAAAGAGGTTACGCCGACTTACAGGCAAAGCCAAATCAGAACTGGATGAACTCTCCGATGTTTTTCAAAATGAAGTAGAAGGCCTTGGTGATGATGTGAGGGAAAAAGTATTAAAACTCATCGAAGCAAGTAAAGAAACGTATAAGAATGTGAAGGAAGAAGTTCTGGCTTAAATAATAAAACCAGCTTTAATAACCCTTGACATTTTTCTTTATGACAGAATCTTTTTGTGCAGGAGTGAGTTTGTAATTGTATTGGTATAAAGCGCTTTCCCAATCACCATAGGAAGGATTTGGTAACACAATAAACCTGTTGCCAAACAATGCAGAAGATGTTTGTGTGGCCGATAAACGCTCTTCGGTTGTTTTCTTGTCAAACAAAGCACTGAAGTCGCTTAAGTTATCGCCTAACAATAATATTACGTTGTGCTTTGCCATTACATCCTGTCTTCTGCTCTCTTTACTTGAGGTTGTTTGTTTCATGATGAGATGATCGTTATCTGCAAAGGGAAAACCATAGTGTTGAAGATTTTGCAAAGTGCCTGCTCTCTCTTTTTCATCACGGTTGGTGATATAAAAGATCTTAACCTTCTTTGAAGCAGCGTATGTAAAAAAGGAAAGTGAACCAGAGAGAGTATCACATTGCGCGCGGCTTGTCCAATCAGCCCATGATGCAGGTTCATAGTCTTTGCCTAACAATGATTGGTGAACTGCATAAGGGCTATTGTCTAAAACAGTTTCATCAATATCAGTAATAACGGCTCTTGGTTTTGAAGAAGGTTGATGTAAAGACATTTCTACGCGCAATTGTGCAATTTGATATGCCTGGAAGCAAAGAGCCCTGTATTCTGCAGCGCACTGTTGAAATAGCGAAGCCCACAATTTGCCATCTACTGTGGTATTGTTTTGTTGAGCAGGAATGGCCGAATTTGGTTGTGTTGTACAGGCATAAAACAGCACGATGAGTAGAAAGAATTTTATTTTTTTCATGACAATATTTTTTCAAAACAAAATTAATATAACATAAAGATAAAGCGGGACTATTAGCAATTTACCCCAATCCGGCCAATTTAGGTTACCTTCCGTTCCATCAATATCAAACGACATGATAAAGAAAGTAGATTTTATTCATTCTGCAGTATGTGAACCGCATCGTGCCCGGACCAAAGAAATCCTAAAACAATTTCCGCATATAAGAAAACTGATCGGCAAAAATCCATTGACCATTTTTGCTATTATTGGGCTTGTGGCATTGCAGGTATCTGCAGCATGGTGGGTCTCGGACCATTCCTGGTGGATCGTAGTGGGTGTTGCTTATTTTCTGGGTGCATTTGCCGATCACGGTTTATTTGTGATGATACATGAATGCAGCCACCGCCTTTTGTTTAAGAAACATTCTGTCAATAAACTCGCTGGGATATTAGCGAATACACCGCTCATATTCCCAAGTTCAGTTTCATTCGAGCATTATCATATCAAGCACCATTCTTTCCAGGGTATTCATGAATTGGATGGTGATCTGCCAAATCGCTGGGAAGCAAAACTGATCAATCATTATTTTATTGGAAAGATCATCTGGCTATTATTTTATCCATTCTTTCAATTGTTCAGGTTATCCCGTTTAAAAGAAATTAAAGCTTTTGATGGATGGATCGCATTGAACTGGATAGTGCAAGTATTATTTGTTACTCTCATATTATTTTGGCTCGGGCCAAAAGCACTTGTCTTTCTAATATTAAGTTTTTTCTTTTCCGTAGGGCTTCATCCATTGGGCGCAAGATGGATACAGGAACATTATTTAACACATGGAGAACAGGAAACATATAGTTACTATGGTTCATTTAATGCAGTTGCATTTAATGTGGGGTATCATAATGAACACCATGATTTTCCTTCTGTTCCATGGAATAAATTACCACAGTTAAGAACAACGGCCCCGGCATTTTATAATTCTCTTTATTATCATACTTCCTGGACAAAATTATTTTTCAAATTTATTTTTGATAAGGAACTCTCTTTATTTTCCAGGATAGTGAGGAGTGATCGTGGTAAAGTAATTTTAGCCGACGAATCGAAGCCAGATATTGATTGTGTTGCTGTTACAAAAGCCTGATCACTTAACAATCTATTAAGAATTTCATTTGTTTCTTACCTCATGATTGCGTATCTTTGCGCCATCAAACTGAGCATTCGTACATCTCACGGATGACTGTACCTGAAGCCTGCTTCTGAAGATTTAATGGGTGTTTTTCTCCCTTGTTTTCTGCTCAGTTATCTAATAAACGATAAATGTAAATTTTATGAAGAATAATGTTATGCCTTCTATTATCCAAATCGAAGGGGAAGAATTGAAACAGTTGGTTGCAGAAGTAAAAGAAACAGTAGCGAACCATGTTGGAAATGAAAATTCAACGGCGAACACAAATACTTTAAGTGCAGCTGACCTCTGGAGCATACAAAAAAGTATGAAGCCTGCCTTGCGTTCAAAACTCTCAAAAAGATGGGGAATGTAAAGTTGGGCTGATTTATACCAGCATTATGTTTGCTTTTCACCGGGATTATATAAAGGTTTCCCGATTTCTAAAATCGCGTATATCCTCTTTACCTACTTTCATACTTCTAAATGAATTGATATGATCAGGGGTAATAAAAGAAAGATGTTGTTACTGGCTGCTCTTACAGGAGTTTTCACTGTAAGCCTGTTGTCCTTCAGCCCAATTAAACAGCAGGACCGTAATTTAAAAGTGCTGTCAAAGAACATCAGTGACGATAAGCTTGATCAGATAATGGATGAGTTTAAGGCCGATCTTGGGGTGAAGTGCAATTATTGCCATGCGCCACAGCAGCCTAAATCAAGTGATGCCAATCCCAAAAAGGATATCTGCCGCACCATGATGCGAATGACCGATGAAATGAACCTGAAATATGTTTCATTGATCCCTCATGCCGATACTGTCAAGCTACAACTTGTCAATTGTAATACCTGCCACCGCGGCCAGGCTATCCCTTCAGTTAAATAGATTTTCAGCCACTATTTGAGTTGACATACAATAAGGCGAGAAATGTGTTTTAAATACACATTGATTTGCGTATTTTAGCAGCCAAAACTCTAACAGCCTTGTACATTGAGAAGTCGGACCCCCTTGTTAATGAATCAGTTATAGCAGAGGGGGGTAAGACAGGAACTGCTAAAAAGACTCAGAAAAAGAGCCTCCCCGTCAGCAAAACGGCTGTTAAAGGCAGCCATGCGCTCAATGGGAATGGTTCTACGCAGAATAAAGCAGGCAAAGAAATCAATGGCGGAAAGACAAAAAAAGCAACTGTAAAAACTGCTTTGACCGTAACCTTCCAGGTAAAATTCCATACAAGTTTTGGTCAAAATTTGTTCCTCACCGGTGATCATGAATTATTGGGTAATGGAGATACACAGAAAGCCATTCCCATGCAGTATCTCAATGATGAACTTTGGCAGGTGTCTATCGAATTTCCTTTAGCATTGGTGACTAACACTGCCGTCACTTATAATTATTTATTACGCAATGCAGATGGTAATATCAGCCTTGATTGGGGTAGTGATAAAGTATTCACTCCTGCTTCATTCAAAAAAAATAAGGTTTTGGTAATTGATGCC
>CAISDV010000155.1 GCA_903884185.1 uncultured Chitinophagaceae bacterium
ATAGAAGATGTAGCAAAATTGTTTGCAGAAAAATTAGGTACTCCTATTGATCTGTCGCCGGAAGAACTCACACTCGTTGCGCGTGTAAAACTGCGCGAAAAATATGTGCAGGCTGAAGTAGGAGTTACCGGCGCCAATTTTATTATTGCAGATATTGGTGGAATAGCCATCACCGAAAATGAAGGCAATGGCAGATTGAGTTGTGCGTGGCCTAAAACACATGTTGTTGTGGTGGGGATCGAGAAAGTAATTCCTTCGCTCACAGATCTAAGCCTTTTCTGGCCTTTGCTTTCTACTTACGGAACGGGGCAAAAAATAACTGTTTACAATACCATCGTTACCGGGCCAAGACAGGCAAATGAAACAGATGGCCCCGAAGAAATGTATGTGATACTACTCGATAACGGCAGGACCAATTTATTAAAAGATCCCATTACACGTGAAGCTTTGTATTGCATCCGTTGCGGTGCCTGCTTAAATGCATGCCCTGTTTATAAAAATATCGGCGGACATTCTTATGAGGCAACGTATAGCGGGCCCATTGGCAGTGTGATCTCTCCGCATCTCAGCGGAATGAAGGAGTACAAACATTTGAGTTATGCCTCTTCTTTGTGTGGTAACTGCACAGAGGTTTGCCCTGTGAGGATCAATTTGCACGAACTGTTATTAGAGAACCGCCGCGAATCAGTGGTGGAAGGTGAGAGCACACTGGCTGAGCGCGTTGCGTGGAAGGCCTGGAAAATGTCGAGCCTTAACCGCAGCATGATGAATATGGGAAATGGCAAATTAAAAAACTGGGTGGTGAATAAAGTTTTTAAAGGATGGACCGCCAGCCGCAGCGACCTTGATTTTAGCCAGAAAACATTTAACCAGATGTGGCGCGATCGCAGCCGTTAGATTTTTGTAAGTTTGAAGCGTGCTCCTTGTTTATACTTCACATATCGGTACCAGATTCAAATACATTTTGCAAACGCTGTTTGGGAAAGAGACTGAGATCACGGAATCAAAAGAAAAATTTCTTCAGTACGAGGGGCCAAAGATCAATTACTCAGTTGAGAGGATCACTGCAAACGAATGTTGGATACAACCATACGGGTTATTAAGCGAAACAGGTATTAGCCAGCAACCTATTTCTATATTTGAATACGCAGGATTGAAATGTTTTTTTGCAGGTGAAGGCGATATCTCTTTTGATATTTTTTCCGCCTCCTTTTATCTTCTCAGCCGTTATGAAGAATATCTTCCACATGAATTAGATGAATATGGAAGATATGCGCACACCAATAGCATAGCATATAAAAAAAATTTCCTCGATATTCCACTAGTGAATTTGTGGATAATGGAAATACAAAAAATACTTCCCGGCTGGAAGCCGGCTCCACGTGAGTTTGTATTTATTCCTACTTATGATATTGATATTGCTTACAGCTATCTTCATCAGCCGGTTTGGAAAAATGTTTTAGGTTTCTTTCGCGATCTTTTAAAAAGCGATCTTGATAAAGTAGTAGAGCGTGGTAATGTTTACAGTGGAAGAAAAAAAGATCCTTTTGATACATTTGATTGGATAGATCAGCTGCATCAGCATTATCAATTGCATCCCATCTATTTTTTCCTCACCATTATTAAAAGGGGTGAATACGATAAAAATTTACTAGCCCGTTCAAAGGCGTTGCAAAATTTATACAAGCGATTATCACTTCAATACAGTGCAGGGTTACATCCTTCCTGGCAAAGCGGAACGGAGGAATGCCTGTTACAGAAAGAGATCAATTTATTGCAACGGATCATTCAAAAACCAATTCATCTTTCAAGAAATCATTACCTGCGCTTCACCCTGCCACATACTTACCGGCGTCTAATACAAGCGGGTATTACTGACGATTACTCCATGGCATACAGCAGTATAAATGGTTTCAGGGCATCTTATGCGTTGCCCTATTATTGGTATGATATTGAAAAAGAAGAACTAACTGCGTTGCAGATCCATCCATTCTGTTATATGGAAGCGAACTCTTTTTTTGAACAAAAATATTCTGCTGCAGAAGCTGCTATAGAGATTCAGCATTATCATGATGCAGTAAAAAAAGTGAATGGGGAATTCATTACCCTTTTTCATAATCATTTTCTCACAGAACAGGAGCAATGGATGCCATGGAGAAAAATGTATAGAGATTTTTTAGAAAAGAATTTTCACCCGAAATAGTTTATCAGATCTCATTCTCTACTGCCACCTGTATCTTTTCTTTCATGCTGAAATTAACAAGGTATACTCCGGCTAAAGTAATGATGGTGCCGGAGAGAATATTGAAGCTGAGGTCCTCACTCAATAACACCCATCCCACTACCATGGCAACAATGGGGTTGATATAAGCATACAGCGAGGAGACCGCTGCAGGCAAATGTTTCATTGAATAAATAAAACACGCAAAAGCAATACAGGAGCCTGCCAGAACCAGGTAGCCCATAGCCGACCAGGTGGCGAAAGGAATATCTTTTAACGGAATATGATTGCCGGTGGCTAACGACATAATAAAAATAAAAGGAGAACTTATCAGCATTTGCCAACCCATGCCATAATAAGGGTTGATGTCGATCTTGCTTCTTGCAACCATAATAGTGCCAATGCTCCAGGAGATAGTAGCCAGTAGGCCGAAAGCAATTCCTAGTACATAATTATCGGAATGATGGTGAAAAGCATCGTTATAAAATACTACACTGATCCCTGCTAATCCAATGAGCAAACCAACAAATGTGAGTATACTGTTTTTTGCCTTAAAAAAGATCATTTCAATGATCACCACAAATAAAGGATAGAGGGCCCCCAACAATGCTGCAAGTCCGCTGGAAATATATTTAAGTCCCCAGGTGGCAAAGCCATTTCCGAGGATGAGTAGAAAAAATGAAATTTTGCCAAGAGAACAAATCTGTTTTAATGTAGGCCATGGAAGCCGCTTCCATTTAAAAAAAAGCAACAGGGTCAATCCGCCCAATAATTGCCTGATAGCCGATACCTGCAGGCCAGGTGTATGCTCCACCGCTATTTTACTGGCTACCCAGGTAGTTCCCCAAATAATGCTGGTAGCAGTTAATGCGAAATAGGCTTTATTTTTTGTGGTCAATGACATATTATGTAGCCGATAGAAATAATTAATGACGAAAATGCCGAAGCCCTGTCATCACCATCGCTAATTTATTTGCAACGCAATATTCA
>CAISDV010000156.1 GCA_903884185.1 uncultured Chitinophagaceae bacterium
CTCCGCAAGACCGATACGGCATATGAGTTGAGTGGTTACATACGAAAGGGTTATGGTGTATTGTATACTGATACATCGGCGATGCTGGGTAATCGTTTAAAGTCAACCGACACATCAACCATGCTCAATAACTTTCTCCGTAAGACTGATACAGCAAATGAACTGAGCGGTTATATGCGGAAGGGCTATGGTGTATTATACACAGATACATCGGCTATGCTGAATAATCTCCTTCGCAAGTCAGATACTTCTTCAATGTTGGGCAACCTTTTGCGCAAGACGGATACATCTAATATGGTGAGTAACCTTCTTCGCAAGACCGATACTGCAAATGAGTTGAGTGGCTACATGCGAAAAGGTTATGGAGTATTGTATACAGATACATCAGTTATGTTAGGTAACCGTTTAAAGTCAACAGACACATCAACCATGCTGAGTAACGTTTTGCGAAAGACGGATACATCTAATATGATGAGTAGCCTTCTGCGCAAAACAGATACGGCAACTGAGTTGAGTGGTTACATGAGAAAGGATTATGGTGTATTATATACGGATACATCAACCATGCTGAATAATTTCCTTCGCAAGTCGGACACTTCTTCAATGCTGAGCAACCTTTTACATAAAACTGATACCGTGAATGAGTTGAGTGGTTATATGAGAAAAGGCTATGGAGTATTGTACACGGATACATCTGCGATGCTGAATAATCTCCTTCGCAAGTCGGACACTTTTTCAATGCTGAGCAACCTTTTGCATAAAACCGATACAGTAACTGAGTTGAGTGGTTATATGCGAAAGGGTTATGGTGTATTGTACACAGATACATCAGCTATGCTGAATAATCTCCTTCACAAGTCGGACACTGCTTTAATGTTGAGTAATCTTCTTCATAAGACCGATACATCCAATATGGTAAGCAATCTTCTCCGTAAAACAGATACAGCCACTATGTTGAGCA
The DNA here is from genome assembly GCA_903884185.1 of uncultured Chitinophagaceae bacterium. GTDB lineage: Bacteria > Bacteroidota > Bacteroidia > Chitinophagales > Chitinophagaceae > CAISDV01. Next base: position 962 of record CAISDV010000156.1, read on the forward strand.
AACTTCTTCGAAAGACAGATACATCTAGTATGCTTTTGCCTTATTCGCAGGGTAGTGGCAGTTCGGGACAGATCGCATTTTGGAATGGGAGCAGGAGTTTAACGGGAGATAATAATCTTTTCTGGGACAATACAAACAATGCACTGGCCATCAATAATAATGGTGCGGCTTCCAGTACATTGTACAAACTGGAAATTTGGGCCGACGCATCAGGCACAAGCATTCCATTTAGAACGATCTCAGATGGAGCCGGCAGGTCGTTCATCCTGCATGCACAAACAAATGCTGCCGCCGGTACTGGCTATGGAGTACAATTCAATGTAAAAGAAGGCGGAAATGTTGTTAACTCTATTAATTCGTATTCCAACGTTTCCAGTGGTATTCCCACATCGTTTTCAATAAACCCGGCAGGTGGTAATGTGGGTATAGGAACTACCACTCCTGGGTTTTTACTGGATGTTAATGGTACTGGTAATTTTCATGGCGCGGTAACAACATCAGGGAATATAACGCAAACAGCAAATTCACCTACATATTACTGGATCGATGCTGCAAATGCTAACTATGAATGGTCAATTCAGACTAATGGTGGGCTTTTTCGTTTTGTAGATGTTACCGGAAACAAAGAAGTAATGCGGATAATTGACAATTCCAATAATGGTACACTGCTAATAAACAGGCAAACAGATAATGGAATTGATAATTTACAGGTGAATGGTTCTGTTTTCGCCACGGGAAATGCTAATGTGCTTAATCTATGGACTACATCCACTACCCCTTCCAAAGCTGCAGGAACAGGTGCAGGAACATCTCCCACAATATCTTTATCAGCAGGGAGTACCAATAACGACGGGGTAATTACAATTACAACAGGTACTACACCAGCAGCCTCGGCAACAGTGGTTACTCTCACATTTAGTAACTCTCTTACCTTTCCGCATGGATCATCCGTTGTGCTATTTCCTCAAAACAGCAATGCTGCCGCATTAAGCGGTACCAATATGGTATTCACACAAGGAACAACTACTACATGGACCATCACAGCGGGAACTGCTGCATTAACGGCTTCTACTACATACGTTTGGAATTACCACGTTGGTGGAAATTAACTGCTTAATACTGTCAAGTTGACCCTAAGCAACATCCCCAAACTTTGATTATCTTGCGCAAGGTCATTCTATACAAATAGTATTCAAAACAGATCATGAAAGTAGCTATCATCAACGGCCCCAATCTGAATCTCCTTGGTAAAAGGGAAACGGATATCTATGGAAATATGCCTTTCGAAAAATACCTGGATGAACTGAAGTCTATTTTTCCTTCTGTTGTGATCACGTATTACCAAAGCAACATAGAAGGCGAGCTTGTGAGTGAATTGCAGCGCCTTGGTTTTAGTTATGATGGTATTGTTTTGAATCCTGGTGGCTATACACATACTTCTGTAGCTATTGGTGATGCCATTGCTGCTATTAAAACTCCGGTTGTGGAAGTACATATTTCCAATGTACATGCAAGAGAAGATTTCAGGAAGCTGTCGCATGTTTCCGGAAAAGCAGCAGGTAGTATTTTTGGTTTGGGATTGAAGGGATATGAACTCGCGATACGCTGGATAGTGGAGAATAAATAATTGTTTCATCCGCCTGGGCGGACAAAGGGGCAAAGTCGCAAAGGTTTAATCTGGCGAATCCTTCAATCATTTAATCCTACGAATCCTAGTCCAGACTATTTATGCCAACCACCTACTCCAAAAAACTATTCTATCTTATTCTCTTTGTTTCCCTGTTTAAATTATTAATAGCCGGCCTTGTAGAATTGGGCAATGATGAAGTGTATTATTATACTTATGCACTCTCGCCCGGCTGGAGCTATTTTGATCATCCGCCGATGGTGGGATTACTGATGAGGCTCACATCTTTGAACATGGTTTGGTTAAATGAAGTATCCCTTCGGCTTGGCCCTATCATTGGCTGTGCTATTTCTTCTTATTTTATTTTCCGTACAGGTAAGGTCATTAGCAATGAAAGAACAGGCTGGTATGCAGCACTGATCTATAACTGCTCTATTTATACCGGTATCATTGCCGGGCTTTTTATCCTTCCCGATTCACCACAAATGCCGTTCTGGACTGCCGCTTTATTTTTCATGGCAAGATTGGTATTTAATAAGGAAGAAAAAAATACATGGCTGTGGTTATTGCTGGGACTTGTTATCGGACTAGCCACATTAAGTAAAGTGCACGGGTTGTATCTCTGGGCAGGTTTTGGATTATTTATTCTCATCAAAAAAAGAGAATGGCTGCTGAACCTGCGTATGTATGCGGCGTTCATTGTTACATTGATCTGCACCATTCCCATCCTGTACTGGAACGTTCAGAATAAATTCATTACTTATCAATATCACTCGGAAAGGGTTTCACATCATGATATTCAATGGGATTCATTGCTGCGCGAGATACTGGGTGAATTTGTTTACCAGAATCCGGTGATATTTATTTTAGTAGTAGTATCACTGCTCTGGTTTATTAAAAAGAAAACGGTTATCTCATTGCCCTGTAAATCTGCATGGCTCTTGTGCATGAGCATACCCATGGTTTTATTGTTTTGGGGAGTAGCATTATTCAATCCCACATTGCCACATTGGAGCGGCCCGGCCTATATTCCATTTTTTTTTATTGGGGCTGATTTTTTAGCAGCGAAAACAGGAAAGAAATTCCCTGCATTTACAAATATCGCTGGGTCATTGCTGCTAATATCGCTGATCGTAGCGGTTTCAGTTATCAGGTGGGCGCCGTTTAATCTTGGCAGCCAGGAAAAGAAAAACTTTGGAGAGTATTGTCCAACACTTGACCTGAGTGGATGGAAAGATTTTAGCGACAGCTTTGCAGTGATGGTAAAAAAAGACGTGGCTGAAGGAAGAATGAAACCTGTTTCTCCTATTATCATCAATAAATGGTTTCCTGGAGGGCACATCTTGTTCTACGTTGCACGAAAAACAGAGCAGCAGGTCATTGGTATCGGTAAACTGGATGATCTGCATCAATTTGCGTGGCTGAATGAAAGAGAAAGGAAATTACAATTGGGTGATGATGCTTATTGTATTGTTCCATCTAATCTTCCTTACGATCCTGTTGAGTTGTACAAAGAGTACTTTAATTTCATTGAACCACCTGTTACCATTGAGCAAGTGCGTGGTGGGAGTGTGGTGCGGTATTTTTATGTCTATCGGATGAAAGAGTGTAAGATGTTACCTGTATCGTTACTGCCTTAATTTTCAATTTACGATTTAAGATATACGATTTACGATTTCATTCTGTCAGAAATAAGGTTTGAGGAAATAGCCACAGAGCCCGAAACTTCGGGCACAGAAACACAGAGGGTATAATCATGCGAATCATGGAAATCAAAAAAAATCATGGTACAGATAATTTTTTTACCGCAGAGACAGGGAGACGGAGAGTTTCGCAGAGGGTATAATCATGCGAATCATGGAAATCAAAAAAAATCATGGTACAGATAATTTTTTTACCGCAGAGACCCCGCATTTAGCGGGGCAGGCTCGGAGACGGAGAGTTTCGCAGAGGGTATAATCATGCGAATCATTTAAATCAAATAAATCATAGCCCTTTTTTGGTTGTGCTATCCACCGGCTGCTTAAATTGTATATCCTTAGATTTTGTTCCAAATAGTTTTTCAAAATCCCTCTGATAAGATAAACCCACACCCTGCCTGCTCACCCTGCCAAGCGTAGTGCCGGTAACACCCAAACTGTTTTTATTGAAAGCCAGAGCTCGTAGTTTTTTATCCTTCGAAAGATATAATTCTACTGTTAGGTCCGGCAGCCATTGAAAATTACCCGATGGAGCAGTTGCGGCAATATTAAAATCAAAATCGCCACCAAATGTTACCACCAGTTTATCATTAAAGAAACTCTTAGCCACTTTGAAATTTACCTGGCTACGGTCTAAAGTATTGTTGCTGGTTCCTCCAAAAAGATTGGCGCTGCTGTACACCGAAGTGCCCAGGTCAAAACGCACGCTCTTATCGCCAGTAATTTTTGCAAGTAGCCCTGATACAGATTTATTGAACTGCCTGGTAAGCATTTGCGAAATAGAGTTTACGCCAATGGAGGCAAAGTTGGTATTGCCGCCACCTCCTTCCCCGTAGGGAGCAAAAGAATTAAATGTGATCAGGTAAAAAACCTGTTTCAGCATTTCATTATCATCCTTCTCGATCTTGTTAATGAACTCGCTGAAAGTATTATCCGTTTTTAAAGGGCTGCCCTGGGGGAAATCCATGCGGAAAGCAATATCGGGTTTACTCAGTTTGCCACTAAGATCAGCGATCACATAAACAGGCCCGCGGTACGCCCTGCTGGAACTGTTATCAAAAGTTACCTGCTGGTTGCTGATCAGGTCACTCACACTAACACCTTCTGCCGTGTATTGTGCAGAAATATGAATATCAGCATTGAAGGGATCACCCGTCCATTCAATATAATTTCCTGCGTTGGGCAGCAGGACGAATGGTTTGCGGATAAAGGACTGCAGGTTGAAATCATATTTTCCATTCTCAATATTATAGCGACCGCGAATAGAAGGCCTTTCAGTGGAGCCTGCATGGATCTTTAATATTCCATCGCCGGTAGCTTTGATCTCGTCACCGCTTAACTCATCTAATATTACATCTGCCTGTACTTTATTGTTGGCGGTGATATCAAGATCGACCACCACATTAAAATTGCCCGATGATCTCTGGTCAGACATTTCGGTTCCATACTGTTTGAATACGATAAAATCTGCCTGCCCCGTTTCCCTGCTTATTGTATTGGGGATATAAATTTGTGAGGGGTCAGTAGCTTCGGCTGTGACCTTCATCCGGCTATCATATTCGGGGCCCTTAAAACTTAGCGTTGCTTTGCCTATTACCCTGCCATAGAATTGCTGGTTATCTTTTGGCTTGGTATCGATCAATAATAATTTATTGGTAGAAAGGTCAAAATCAAAATTCA
>CAISDV010000157.1 GCA_903884185.1 uncultured Chitinophagaceae bacterium
CGGTAATTCTTTCTAATTTTTCATTTGAGAAATTCAATAACTTCACATCTCCATATTTCCCCTCATAGTTTTTACTCTAAAAACATCAACTATGACGGAGAAATTCTTACAATTTATCTGGCAGTTTCAGTACTTCAACAAAAAAGAACTGCTCACAGAAAGCGGCGAGGAACTGCACATCATCAGGCAGGGAACATGGAACCATAACCAGGGGCCTGATTTTTTAGAAGCATCTATTCGCATTGGTCCGGTGATTCTCGTAGGCAATATTGAATTGCATATCAAATCGTCCGACTGGCAGAAACACAATCACTCTACCGATGCCAATTATTCCAACATCATCCTTCATGTGGTTTGGGAGCATGATGCGGAAATAAAAGAGATACAGTTCCCAACATTGGTATTGCAGCATAGGATCGCGAAAATTCTGTTGCAACAATATGCTGCCATCATGAATGATCCTTCACCCATTCCCTGCAAGAATTTTCTTCCTGCGTTAAATAATATAGGCTGGCTGTCATGGAAGGAAAGATTAGCGGCAGAGCGATTAGAAACCAGGTCAAAGCGCATATTATTATTGTATGAAGAGAGCCAGCATCACTGGGAAGAAACCTTCTGGTGGCTGCTTGCCGCAAATTTTGGAATAAAAGTAAATACTGCGCTATTTGAGGAGGTAGCCAAAAGCATTCCGCTCACCATTCTTGCAAAACACAGGAGCCGTATTCAACAGCTCGAAGCATTGTTGCTTGGACAGGCAAACCTGCTGGAAAAAGACTTTAGTGAAGATTACCCAATCATGTTGCAGAAGGAATACCGTTTTCTTCAGAAGAAATATCATTTGCAAACTGTCAATGCATCGCCTTTCTTCCTGCGGATGCGGCCGGCTAATTTCCCCACCATACGATTGGCGCAGTTAGCCATATTAGTAAATGATTCATTACATCTGTTTTCAAAAATAAAAGAGATGAGGCGTGCGGATGAAGTGAAAGAATTATTCAATGTCACCTGTAATGATTACTGGCATTATCATTACAATTTTGATGAAGAAACGGCTTACTCGCCCAAGCATCTTGGCAGCCAGATGGCAGACAATATTTTGATCAATACTGTGATACCTGTTTTGTTTGCTTATGGCAGTTACACAAAAGAAGAAGCTTACAAAGACAAAGCAATAGGGTGGATGGCTGAAATTGCGCCCGAGAAAAACACTGTTATCTCCACATGGAAACAACTTGGCATACCTGCCGTCAATGCGCTCGATTCTCAATCATTGATACAATTAAAGAATGAATACTGCAATAATAAGCGCTGCCTGGATTGTGCAGTGGGGAATAAGGTGATGAAGGGGGTGAAGTAAGGATCGTCATTTCGAACCCCCACTAAACGTATCCTCATCATTTTACTTACTCATTAAAGTGGGGTGAGAAATCTTAACGTACTCATCAAATTTTCCGGAAACCCTTGCGTCCCTTGCGGTCCTTAGCGTCCCTTGCGATACTGTTTTTTTTAACGCCCGCCTGAACGACATAGTCGGGCAGGCAAAGAACGCGGAGGTACGCAAAGATCCGCAAAGAATTTACGTTCCATAAGATGTGCTATCAAAAAGAATAAACTATTTTTAGATTGAATATAAGCATCCAATTATAAGCATTCGACCCAATGAAATTTTATAATACCATTTTTGCTTCAGCATATAGGTCTTATGATAAGTATGAAAATTCTCCTGCAAAATATAGAGCGTCATCTTTCGTGTTTGTGCATATGTTAGGTTTAGTCTTCCTAATAGTTTGTGTGATACAAAAAACATTTTCATTAGATTTTACGGGGGTCAGAAAATTCCCTGGATATCAGTTAATATTTCTTATGATTGGCTTTTTCTTTTTAAGCCGGCTTTGGAAATACTACTCAAAAGATAGAATAGAGATACTTGTTAAAGATTTTGAACAAAAACCCCTACTTCAAAGAAGATTGTGGGGCTATGTTGCAGTAATTACATTGATCTTGGAATTTGTTGTCGCAGCAGTAGTTTTAAATTATGTTAATGGCGTTTTGTAGGAGATATTTTTTAATTCCCCCAATGAAAATTTACATCCAACGCCACATCCGGATGCAAACTTTTCTCCACCGGGCATGACCGGGCAATCCGTATCAATTGTTCTTTCTGATCGTCCGTCGGCATCATATTTTTTGTAAAGTAGAGATCGGCCTTAATACCCGCCACCCTTCTTGGCGCATCGGTACTCATGATCTTGGTGATCTCGATCTTTGTGCCTTCAAAATTCAGCTTCATATCGGCTGCTTTTATTGCCATGGTGGTAACCATACAACTGCCATAAGAGGTGGCTAGCATATCGGTAGGGGAGAAACGTTCCCCCTTGCCATGGTTATCAGTGGGGGCATCGTTTTCGATGACCGTTCCGCTTTGTAAATGTGTTAATTCTGTCCTTAAGTTATCTTTATAAATTACTATTGAGGTCATTGCCCAAATTTTGTATAAATTTACACTGAACAAACCAATTTTAAGTGAAGAAGATTTTCCTCCTCATCATTTCAGCAACACCGGTATTGTTATTGGCACAAACAACCCAGCCATCCACTAAGCAACAAAAAGCCGCCGAGAGAAGGGAGCGCGTGAACCAATTGATCAAACAGGAAGAAGAAGGAACTCTTATCTATCAAAAACAAGGTGCATTTGGCATCAAACTGAATACAGACGGGTATGGTATATTTTATGAACATGGAAAATACAAGACCGTACTCAAGACCAGCCTCTGGTGGGCAGAACTCGGCGAACGCAAAAATTCAAAAGAAGAAAAACTGACAAAAGGTTCTGTATTGTTCCCCGGGCTTGCTATCGGAAACCCGTTTATCTACGGCAAGGAAAATAATTTTTATTATTTGAAGCTGGGTATCGGTGGACAAAAACTAATAGGTGGAAAAGGGAATAAGAATGGTGTGGCAGTTTCTGCTATTTATGGCGGCGGGCTTAGCCTGGGCATGCTGAAACCTTATTATATACAGATTCAGAACGGCAGTAGCGGAACAGTGCAGGATATTAAATATTCTGCCGCTACTGACAGTATCTTTTTAGACCCGAACATTATCATCGGTTCATCGGGATTTGGCAAAGGCTTTAGTGAGATCACATTTGTGCCCGGCGCACATTTGCGTACATCTTTACGTTTTGATTATGGCAGGTATAATGAAGTACTTTCTGCCCTGGAAGTGGGGCTCAATGCTGAATACTACACACAGCCAATGCCTATCATGGCGAGGAATACTGCGGAGCGTTTCTTCTTCAATGCGTATATCGCCATCGCTTTCGGGAGACGAAAATAATTTAATAGCCACAGATCCCGAAGTTTCGGGAACAGAAACACAGAGAAAATCGTTAAGTGGTACAAGTGTCCCCCATGTCGCCATTGTCCTTCAACGTGAAACCACTTCACAAGTCATAATTCTTGTTTAAATTGCACCCGTAAACAGACATAGTGATGCAGGAATTACCCGTTATTGCAAAAACAGAACCCACCCCAAGAATAAAGAAACCCGATTGGTTACGGGTAAAACTCCCCATTGGAGAAAGCTATAAACATGTCCGCGGACTGGTTGATACCCATAAACTCCACACCATCTGCGAAAGCGGCAATTGCCCCAATATGGGTGAATGCTGGGGTGCAGGTACCGCCACTTTTATGATCCTTGGTAATGTATGTACACGCAGTTGTGGTTTTTGCGCCGTTGCTACTGGAAGGCCGGAACCGGTTGACTGGGATGAGCCACAGCGTGTTGCCGAAGCCATACATTTAATGAAAGTGAAACATGCAGTGATCACTTCTGTTGACAGGGATGAATTGAAAGACGGCGGCTCAGAGATCTGGTACAATACCATCATAGCTGTAAAATCATTGAATCCGGATACTACCCTCGAAACACTGATACCAGATTTTAAAGGCAATCCCGAACAGGTACAACGCATCATTGATGCAGCGCCTGAAGTAGTGAGCCATAATATGGAAACGGTAGAAAGATTGTCCAAACAAGTACGTGTACAAGCCAAATACCGCCGCAGCCTGGAAGTATTGAATATGCTGAAGCAGGGAGGCATGCGTACCAAGACAGGCATCATGCTGGGATTAGGTGAGAAAAAAGAAGAACTGGTACAAAGCATGGAAGACCTGGCAGGAGTGGGATGTGATGTATTGACACTTGGACAATATTTACAACCCACGGTAAAACATCTTCCACTGCAACGATTTGTCCACCCCGATGAATTTGCAGAACTCCGTGAGATCGCTTATGGGCTTGGATTTGATTATGTAGAAAGCGGCCCGCTGGTACGTTCATCCTATCATAGTGAAAAACATGTGATCAAGGGATACGGAAGAAATAAATGGAAAGCAGAATTAAAATAGAAAGAATTACCGCAGAGCCGCAGAGCCGCAGAGACGGAGAGAAACGCAGAGAGAGTTGTTATTCTCCAAAAAACTTTTAAATTTTAACTCTGCGAAACTCCCCGTCTCCCTGTCTCCCCGGTGAAAAAAACATGTTAATACTACTATGAGAAAAATATTCCCTCTCTTTATTTTATTCCCATTTTTTTCATCGGCACAGATGTCATGGGTAAATGTTGATTCAGCTTACCAGCCATTGCCAGCAGGCGTACATGTATATTATACCAACACAGTTATTGAAGGCAAACCCAATATTGCTTATTACCTCAGTGCAGAATTAAAAGACAAACATTTATTATTCACTGACGAGATCGGCTATGGCAAAAGATTTACTCCAACCGAATATTTTCAAAAAGAAGAAAAACCTTTGGTAGTAGTGAACTGCACTTTCTTTGAATTTGAACACAACAGCAATCTCAATCTTGTAATAAAAGACGGAAAGATAGCAGCCTACAATAATCACAGCAACCCTGGACGTGCAAAAGATACATTCACTTATTTCCATCCATTTGGCAGTGCAATAGGTATCACAAAAAACAGGGAAGCAGATGTTGCCTGGCTGTACACTGATTCATCTCACAAATATCCCTTTGCCATGCAATCCGTTTTAAAAGGTTTCAGGGATTCATTATCGGTATTGAGTTATGCAGGATTCAGGAAACAACTTTCCTCAGCCAATAATATCACTGCTAAGAAATGGAAGATGCAGACAGCAGTGGGAGGTGGGCCTGTATTGTTACAAGACGGAGAAATAAAAATCAGTAATAACGAAGAAGCAAAATTTGCGGGCAAAGCCATCAACGACAAACATCCGCGAACATCGATGGGTTATACTGCAGATGGTAAGCTCATTATATTAGTGATTGAAGGGCGCTACCCCGGAAAAGCAGAAGGCGCTACCCTCGGACAAGAAGCGTTAATGCTGAAAGAGATCGGCTGCAAAGAAGCATTGAATTTAGATGGAGGTGGCAGTAGCTGCATGCTGGTGAATGGTAAACAAACTATTACTCCAAGTGAAAAAGCTGTGCAAAGGCCAGTGCCGGCGGTGTTTATGATTAAGACTAAGTAATGTACGATGTTAGATGTCGGATGTACGATGTAGCCGATTTACATCTAACATCGTACATCGTAAATCGTACACTTGATTGAATCACTTCAATTCCCAAACAAGCGCGCTTGCTCCAAGAATCGCTGCATCTGCTTCTTTTAACTCACTAAAGAGCAGTCTCACTTTATTTCTGAAAATAGGAAGGAGATTAGCTTCCATGTGTTCTTTAGTAGGATCTAATAACATCTTGCCCGCTTTGCATAATCCTCCAAATAAAATAATGGCTTCGGGTGAAGAGAACATCACAAAATTTGCGAGCGCCATTCCTAATATCTCACCTGTATAACGGTACACTTCATTTGCTATTTTGTCGCCCTCAACTGCACAGGTATATACTAATTTGCTATCTATCTCTTCTTTGGAATAATTACGCAGCAAAGAATCTTCTTCAACATTTTGTTCCAGCATTTCTATTGCAGTCTGCCGAACAGCCGTCGCAGAACAATACGTTTCCAGGCTTCCTCTGGCGCCGGTACCTGCGTGCAATCTTCCATTGGGGATAATAATGGTATGCCCCAGTTCACCTGCATTGCCGTCGTGTCCATAAATTAATTGTCCATTGGCAACAATACCGCTTCCAACACCGGTACCCAATGTGATCATGATAAAATCTTTCATACCCTTTGCAGCGCCGTACATCATTTCTCCTACTGCTGCTGCATTAGCATCATTAGTCAATGCCGCGGGTACCTGGAACTTTGCGCTCATTAGCAAAGCAATGGGAACAATGTCTTTCCAGGGAAGATTGGGTGCATACTCGATAGTGCCTGTATAATAATTGCCATTGGGCGCGCCAATACCAATGCCCCGTATATGTTCTATACCACCCACCTGTTCTATGGCGGGCATGATGGCGTTATAGAGTTCATTGATATACTCTTCAATAACGGGGAATTTTTTTGTTGAAATGGCGCCTCGGTATTCTATCATACCATAATGATCTACCAGCCCAAAGACAGTGTTGGTGCCGCCGATATCAATGCCGATTGCATAGGTGTTTTTCATACGTGAATGATGCAGGCCATGAAGATACAAGTTGATTTCTTATTTGAGCCGCCCCTTTTTTCAAAAAATTGTATCGTATTTCATAATTCTTCTTTAAGTTACACCAACAAAATTTTTATCATGAGTTCAACCGGTCAAAAATCGAGTTACCGCCTTTCCATTACGATCATTGGGGCATTGTTTTTCATTTTCGGCTTTGTTACCTGGATCAATGGAACACTGATACCCTACCTCAAGATTGCCTGCGAACTGAAGACCGATCTTCAGTCGTACCTCATAGCATTTGCTTTCTTTATTGCTTATACTGTCATGGCCATCCCTTCCTCACTTGTGTTGAAAAAAGTAGGATATAAAAAAGGTATGTCGCTTGGGTTATTGATCATGGCAGTTGGTGCAGCATTATTTGTTCCTGCAGCCAATGCGCGTAACTACGACATGTTTTTAACGGGCCTATTTATTATAGGTACAGGGCTTGCATTGTTGCAGACCGCATCAAACCCTTATGTATCTATTATCGGGCCTATTGAAAGTGCGGCATCAAGGATCAGCATCATGGGTATAGCGAATAAAACGGCAGGCATCATTGCCGGGTTGATCTTTGGTTATATCGCATTAAACGATGCAGATGCGCTTTTGCTGAAATTAAAGACCATGGATGCAACTGCTAAAAGCATTGCATTGGATGAACTGGCGCATCGTGTGGTAACGCCTTATATCATTATATCTATTGTACTCGTAGTACTGGCAGTATGTGTTTATTATTCTGCGTTGCCAGATATGCATGATCAAGGTGAGTCAGGTACTGATGCTGCTCCAGCTGTAGCACAACGCAGTAGCGTCTTTGACTACCCGCATTTACTGCTGGGAGTGCTTGCCCTGTTTTTATATGTGGGTGTGGAAGTGATGGCTGGAGACACGATCATTAGTTATGGAAAATCACTCGGCATAGAACTTGCCAAAGCAAGATTTTTTACACAAGGCACTTTAGCGTGTATGCTGGTCGGGTATATTGTTGGCATTATTACTATCCCAAAATATATTTCTCAGGAGGGAGCACTAAAAATATGTGCCATCATTGGTGCATTATTTACAGTACTGGCTGTTGTAACAACAGGTTATACATCGGTACTTTTTATTGCTTTATTAGGATTAGCCAATTCACTGATGTGGCCTGCTATTTTCCCGCTTGCCATCAATGGACTGGGTAAATTCACTAAAATTGGTTCTGCCTTTATGATCATGGCAATTGCGGGTGGAGCTTTATTGCCTTTACTGTATGGGAAGCTGTCATTATCTTTTGGTTCACAGAATTCTTATCTTTTAATGGTTCCGTGCTATTTGTTTATTTTATATTATGCTGTAAAGGGCCATAAGGCGGGATTAAAAAAAGCATAGGATCATTCTACGATTGCACTAACTGAACAATACAATTATGGAAATCATCCATATCAGCGCTGAATGTTACCCCGTTGCCAAAGCAGGTGGACTTGGTGATGTAGTGGGTGCGCTTCCCAAATACCAGTGTCGTGCAGGGCATTTCGCCAAAGTGGTGATGCCAATGTACCGCACAAAATTTCTCTACGAAAACGAATGGGATATTGATTTTAAAGGCCAGACCTATATGGGTGGCCGCTATTTTGAATATACCATCATCAAAGAAAAACACAACAAACTTGGATTTGAATTATACCTGGTGGATATCAACGGGCTGCTTGATCGTGAAAAAGTATATGGCTATGATGATGATAATGAAAGGTTCCTCTCATTCCAGATAGCCGTGATGAACTGGATGAATCATTGGGAACATACACCGGATATTGTTCACTGCCATGACCATCATACTGCTCTCATACCTTTTATGATGCAGTTCTGTTATGAGTACAAAAAATTAAGCAATACTCCATCCGTCCTTACTATTCATAATGCGCAATACCAGGGTGTGATGGGATGGGATAGGGGCCGCTATATTCCTGCATGGGATGGTTGGAAATATGGAATGCTGGACTGGAATAAAGACCTCAACCCATTAGCCAGCGGCATCAAATGTGCAGCCAAAGTAACTACCGTGAGCCAGAGTTATCTGAATGAACTTCGTTACCATAGCAACGGATTGGAAAAATTGTTTGAGTATGAGAAAGGAAAATGCATGGGTATTTTAAATGGAATTGATAATGAAGTTTGGGATCCGTCAACTGATACTTATATCGAACATCATTATACTGCAGAAGATGTTACCAAAGGGAAAAAGGAAAATAAAAAAGCACTGTGTGCTAAATTCGGATTGGATGAAACAAAACCCTTGTTTGTTTTTATTGGAAGATTGGTAGGAGAGAAAGCAGCAGATATTTTGCCCGATGCTATCATGTCGGCATTGTATAATATGCCGCGTCAACTGAATTTTCTGATATTGGGTAGCGGCGACCCTGCAGTAGAAAGAAGACTGGAAGGAATGATGATCAATTACGCAAGTGTGTATCATGCAGTGATAGGATATGACGAAACTTTATCGCACAACATCTATGCTGGTGCAGATTTTTTAATGATGCCCAGCAGGGTAGAACCTTGCGGGCTTAACCAGATGTATGCCATGCGTTATGGCACCATGCCTTTGGTGCGAAGTACGGGAGGCTTACAGGATACAGTAGTGGATATGGGCGATCCAGGAGGTTTTGGTATCCGCTTTAATCACGCTACTGCCGGTGATCTGCTGCATGCCATCAGCCGGGCAGTGGGATTGTTTGATGATAAAAAGAAACTGGAATCGATGCGTAAACAAATGATGGGGATAGATCATAGCTGGGAAGCAACCGTGGATCAATATTTGAATATGTATAAAGCATTACAATAAATATTCTTAAATTACAGCATATGGCATCTATATCACAGTCAGTTGTAGCAGTTATTTTAGGAGGTGGTGCAGGCACCCGTTTATACCCGCTTACTGCCAGCCGCAGCAAACCTGCTGTTCCCATTGCGGGCAAGTACCGTTTGGTGGATATTCCCATCAGCAATTGTATCAACAGCAGTATCAACAGGATGTTTGTGCTCACGCAATTCAATTCGGCATCACTCAATAAGCATATCAAGAACACTTACCATTTCAGTGCATTCAGTACAGGTTTTGTAGATATACTGGCAGCAGAACAAACACCCGATAACCCGGGCTGGTTCCAGGGTACAGCAGATGCGGTAAGGCAATCACTGAGGCATATTCATAATCTTGAATTTGAATATATCCTTATCCTTAGCGGCGACCAGCTCTACCAGATGAATTTTGCGGAAATGATAGAAGAGCATAAGAAAAAGAAAGCAGATATTACTATAGCCACGATTCCTGTTGTTGCACGCGAAGCTTCTGAATTTGGTATCATGAAAACCGATGAAGACAGTTGCATCACTTCATTTATTGAAAAACCCAAAGCAGATCTACTCAAAGACTGGTCGAGCGATACCGGTGAGGAAATGAAAAAGGCGGGTAAAGTATATCTCGCTTCAATGGGTATTTATATTTTCAGCAAACGTGTTTTGTACGACCTGCTGAGAGATGAATACCCGCACGCAACAGACTTCGGCAAAGAGATCATGCCTAACTCTATTGGAAAATATAAGATATCGAGTTACCAGTATGATGGTTACTGGACAGACATAGGAAATATTTATTCTTTCTATGAGGCCAATCTCTCGCTAACAGATGAGTTGCCGCCATTTAACCTCTTTGATGAAAATAATACTGTTTACACCCGCGCCAGGATGCTTCCCCCTGCAAAGATCAGTGGCACTACTTTAGAGAAGACCATTATTGCAGAAGGCTCTATTATACAGGCAAGCCGCATCCAGCAAAGTGTGGTGGGAATCCGCGCCAGGATTGGCCATGGCACTACCATTGTGAGCACTTATATTATGGGGAATGATTATTATGAAACGCTGGAGATGATGGCTGAAAATTTCAGTAATGGAATACCCAAGATCGGAATTGGTGAAAGATGTTATATCAAAGATGCCATTATCGATAAAAATTGCCGCATAGGAAATGATGTTCGTATCAACGGTAATAAATCCCTTGAAAATACCGATCACGCATTATATTCTGTAAAAGATGGTATTGTAGTGGTAAAGAAAGGAGCGATACTTCCCGACGGGTTTGTGATCTAGATCATGACCTGCCATAGATTCCTTGCATTTCTTTTGCTCTCTCCAAAGTCACGCCTTTTCAATTGTTTTTTCATGTCTTCAATAGTGGCCTTTCTTCCTTTCTTTGGAGCAGTAAGATCAGTTTCTTTTGGCTGAATGAGTTCTAATTTAGTGGCATACCAGGTGGTGTGTAACCTTGGAATAGCGAGCCCCATGATCATTCCCGGCAGCCCATTAAAACTTTCGGGCCCGCCGCTCAGTATTACCTGGTCTGTATAAAATGCGATCACATAAACAGAGTCCATTATTTTTCCAACTGCTTTGCGGCAATCAAATCCTGCAATAGTGCGGGTATCGTTCGTGATCTTCCAGTCGATCCTGCGCATTGAATCTTCCAGCAGTAAGATATCATCATATATACTTTTTTGCGAGATGGTTTTTTCTTTCGAAAAATCATTGAAGATAATATTGTCTGTAGCGGGCCCCGATATCCAATCAGGTACTTTTTGCGCAACGATCACTTCCCGGCCGGGTTTATAGAGGCTCCTGTTCTCATCAAAAATGAGATCAAAATAAGTGCTTTGCACTTTGGGTAAAGCTTTTCTTAGAGCATCAGTAAATATATCCGATCGGCCTGTATTGCTGGGGTTCTCTTCTTCATACTGGTTCGATATACTTACCTGTTTTTCAAATTCTATTTTCCCTTTGGACACAAATACCTGTTGGGCATTCATGCTAATGGAAATGGCGCTGAGTATTAAAAGAAAAATGAGCTTATTCATCTGGTAATATTATGGTTTGGCTGCCGGGTTTGAATTAAAATTCCATACAAAAGATAAAGTAACATATCTCCGTATTGTCTGGTAAGTGTTCTCAGTTACGGTGGTGGAGCTGATATTGCGGCTGTATCCTTTGTTCTGGTCAAGGATATCATGTGCTGTAAGCCTTATCTGCGCTTTATCTCCTTTGAATATCTTTTTGGCGATCCAGGCGTCCCATGAGATCACATTGTTATTGTCTTTGAACACAGCGGTTTGCTGGCGAAAATCCATATTGATCTCAGAGTTAAATTCTGTTTTGAAAGGAAGGTCCACATTCACATCAGCGCTTTGGCTCATTACCCAGTAATTGTTTGTAACATCCGGCCTGATGGAAGAGGATGAGGTGTTATAAGCATATCTCGAACTCACTGATACATCATATTTATTTTCAACATGTTTGGACAATCGTATGTTGACCCCGTTGGATCCGTTACTGGTCAGGTTTTTTAAGCCATTCACAAAACTGGCATTGTGGCTTATATTGAATGAATAGCCTAAGCTGAGCTGCATATCTAGTTTTTTCAACTTCAAGCCAAAACCGGTATTCATACCATAACTGTTGTTGCCATCGGTGTTTACAAATTGCGATTTTGTACGGCCCAGTGAATCTGTAAAAGAACTGGATTGAATGGCATTGGCAATGATGTTGGAACTCACCGAAAAATTGAAGTTGGTCTCCTTTGCTGCATTGAAACTATTATAGCCTGCCCTTAAATTATGTGTGAACTGTTGTATCAGGTTGGGGTTGCCGATTGAAATGTTCAAGGGGTTGCTGTTATTGGCAACTGGCTGTAACTGCTGTATGGATGGTTGGCGTGAATAACCGAAATAATTAAAGCTGATCCTTTTGTTGGAGGATAATTTATAAGAAATAAATGATCTCGGCGCAAGATTGGTATAATTGTATGAATAGTTAGAACTTTTGATCAGGTCTTTCTGGTCAAAGTGTGCGCTTGATATATCCGTACCCACCGAACCATTCAACTTTTTACCTGTATAACTGAGCGATCCGCCAATAGTATTGGTAAGTACATTGTAATTGAAATCGTTGCTGTAAACACTGTCTAATACTGAATAATGAGATGCCAGGCTTCTATTATACGATAACAATTTTGATTCGCTGATGGTGCTGTTCAAACCATAATCCAATTCCATTGAAAGCTTGGGGGTAAGCGGTTGGGTAAAGGCAAACCGCCCGCTGATAGAATGATTGATACTGCCGTTCAGCTTCATCTGGTCTGTGGTATCTGCAAAACTGAGTGCCCCGGTCTTCAAATAAAAATTATCGAACGAATGCAGGTACCCGGTACTGCTGGCCTCTACATAAGTCTCATTGATAGATAATGAAAGTGTACGGCCAACCCTCCTGAATTTTTTCCTGAATAAGACCGAACTGTTGAAACTTTTATTATCACCTTCGGAAGTATTGATACGGCTGCTTGAGTTAACAGGATTGTTCTGGGCATTCAACGACTGGCTGATGAATGAGCTGTAAGCGCTGTTAGTGCCTTTATATGCATCAGCAGAAACCCTGATCGAGAAAAAACTGTCAACCGTTACATCATATGTGCCACGTATTGTATTCCTGTCTTTTACATTAATCGAACTGCTGGTTTGTGTATTAAAGAACAATGTATCGGGAAGAATGGATTGAGAGATGGTATTGCTGATCCCCTCTGAATAGATCTTTCCATAACGTGCGCTGCCACCAAGAGTTGCTTTATCGTTATTGAATTTGTTACTGTAATTGATGCCACCGCTCCAGCTTTTGGGAACTCACTGGCCATAAAAGCCGCCACCGCTGAATTCATCTCCGGAGATACTGATAAACATACCCCCGTCTGACGATATACCAGATTGCATTCCGCTGTTATCACCATATTGCCCTATTTCGTTCCAGTCGAGCCCCACTTTACCCGTACTGCTCATCACTCCATAAAAAGACAATTTTCTATTTCCTTTAAAAGCATTGGCCATGATACTGTTGTTCCATTTATCATCGGGGCCGCCGGCGATCTCGAGTTTCCCAAAAACACCTTTCTTGTATGAGTCTTTTAATTTCAGGTTCAATGTCTTTTTCGAATTGCCGTCATCAATACCTGTAAATGCTGCCTGGTCGCTCTTCTTATCAAACACCTGTACTTTATCGACTGATGCAGCCTGCAGGTTTTTTGTGGCAATGGTAGGATCGTCACCAAAAAATTCCTCTCCATCTACCAATACTTTTTCGATCTTTTCACCATTGGCAGTAATATTCCCGTCCTTATCTACCTGCATGCCTGGCAGCCTGCGCAGCATCTCTTCTACGCTCGCGCCTTCCTTCACTTTAAAGCTATCGGCTATAAATTCAAGTGTGTCACCTTTCATTCGTATGGATGCGATCTTCTGGCGTACTACTACATCTTCCAGCAAATGGGCTTTGGTGGTCATGCTTATCTTTCCCAGGTCAATGGGATCAGTACCGTTAGTTGAAATATTATCTGAATAATCGGCGTAAGTGGGGTAGGAGACCGTTACCAGGTATTTACCGGGTGCAATATTATTTAATTCAAAATTTCCTTTCTCATCAGAACGCGTAAATTTATAGAGAACGGAATCTTTGGATCTGAGTAAACTGATCACCGCATGATGAAGATTCTGTTTATCAAGTGTGTCTGTGACCATTCCCTTCACAACCGTTTTCTGGGAGTAGGAGCATGAAAATACAGCCAACAAGGCAAGTGTAAGAAGCGTTGTTTTTCTCATTCGGTTGTTCTGGTTAAGGATTTAGATGCAACTTGCTGCAAAATCCATAAATTGTAGCAGCATAACTAAATTTTTAGTTATAATGTATTGTTAAATAGTTTTATTTGTTAAAGCGCATACATGCCAAATACAGGAGTATCAAAAAGCAAAAAGGTTGTAAAGGCAGTAGTCAAAAAATACGAAGAACTTCACTTCGTTGATACGCAACAAGCTGTATGGAATTATTCATTATTTACCGATGAGGATATCAACAACTTTCAAAACGGCACACACTATAGTTTGTATGATTTTTTCGGCAACAAGCAGTTGCAGGTATTAGATACCCAGGGCACTTATTTCTCTGTGTGGGCGCCCAATGCCACATTGGTAACTGTTACAGGATATTTTAATAATTGGAACAAAACCTCACATCCTTTAAAAGTACGCCTTGATAATTCAGGTATCTGGGAAGGGTTTATTCCCAACCTTCTGCAAGGCGAAGCGTATAAATACCATATTCACGGTTACAAGGGTTTGTTATTAGATAAAGGCGATCCCTTTGCACATTTTTGGGAGAAACGCCCGGGAACTGCTTCTATTGCCTGGCAGGCTGAATATGAGTGGAAGGACAAGCAATGGATGAAGGATAGAAAAAAGCACAATGCTATCACCTCTCCATATTCTGTGTATGAAATGCATTTGGCGAGTTGGATGCGGCCCGATAAGAATGATGAAGAAACATACAATACTTATCCGCAGATCACGGAAAGACTGGTGCCTTATATCAAAGAGATGGGTTTTACGCATGTAGAACTCATGCCCGTGATGGAACATCCATTTGATGGGTCATGGGGTTACCAGGGCACAGGTTTCTTTGCACCTACAAGTCGTTTTGGCAATCCGCAGGAGTTTGCTGCCATGGTAGAAGCATTTCATGAAGCAGGTATTGGTGTGATACTGGATTGGGTGCCCTCGCACTTTCCTTACGATGCCCATGGGTTATTTATGTTTGACGGAACGCATACTTATGAATATGCCGACATGCGCAAAGGCTATCATCCCGACTGGAGCAGTTATATTTTTAATTATAAAAGGGGAGAAGTAAAAAGTTTCCTGATCAGCAGTGCAAGGTTCTGGTGCGATAAATTTCATGTAGATGGATTGAGGGTGGATGCTGTATCATCTATGCTGCGACTGGATTATAGTAGAAAAGAGGGACAATGGGAACCGAATGAATTTGGAGGCAACGGAAACCTTGAAGCCATTGCGTTTATCAAAGACCTGAATGAAACATTGTACCGCGATTTTCCTGCCATACAAACCATTGCGGAAGAAGCTACCGACTGGCCGGGTATCAGCAGGCCTACACATTCGGATGGCTTAGGTTTTGGAATGAAGTGGATGATGGGCTGGATGCATGATACACTGGATTATTTTAAGATGGATCCCTTGTTCCGGCAATTCCACCAGGATAAATTCTCCTTCAGCATGATGTATTTCTACGATGAGAATTTTATGCTGCCTTTATCGCACGATGAAGTGGTGCACGGTAAAAGTCCCATGTTGTATAAAATGCCCGGCGATGAATGGCAGAAGTTTGCAAACCTCCGTTTGTTATACACGTATATGTTCACGCATCCCGGCGCCAAGTTATTATTCATGGGGGATGAGTTTGGCGCAACGGCTGAATGGAATTATAAAACTGAGCTGCAATGGGACCTGCTGAAATTTGAAAGTCACGGTGGAATGAAATATTGCGTGCAGAAATTAAATGAACTCTACCGCACCGAGCCTGCTTTGTATGAAAAACAATTTGAGAAGGGCGGATTTGAATGGGTAGATCTCAACCACCGCAGTGAAAGTGTACTGGTCTATAAACGCAAAGGCAAAAAACCAAAAGACGATATACTCGTAATATTAAATGTAACCCCTGTTGTACACAATGATTGGGAAGTATATGTACATGATAAAGCCAAATGGAATGAGATATTCAACAGCGATAGCAAAGAGTTCTGGGGAACGGGTGATGTATTCAATCCCGAAATAAAATCAGAGTTGGTTGATAAGGCAACATTCTGTTATAAGCTGAAGGTGCATTTGCCGGCGTTGGGGGCGGTGGTATTGAGATAGGTTGTCCGCCTGGGCGGATTGTCAGTTAGAGATTCCACAATCATTTTAATCCAATACTAAACGTATTATACTGAGTAGATAGCGCAGGAAAAATTCATGCATTTATACTGAAACTACTTTCGAGAGATATCATATTTTAGTTACTCTATTTGTATTAGACCGGCCCCGGAAATGGCCGGTTTTTTTATGCTAATTTTTTTCATAAAATTATTAAAAATAGTAGTAAAAATACTACCTTTATCATGAAATCAAGTGAATTTCACAGAAAGATAAAAAGGAATGGCTGGCAGCACATCCGTACTGATGGCAGCCATTACGTTTATCAGAAGGATGGCAAAACTTATCCTGTTCCTTTCCATGGAGCGAAAGAAATGGGAGAGGGATTGAGGAAAAAAATTATCAAAGAAATGGGGCTGCAATAGCCCGGTTAAAATGATATATGAAAACAGTAAAAATTGTTATTGAAAGATCAAAAGATCATTATTCAGCCTACGCTGAAAATGTGGAAGGTATCTATGGTGGTGGCGATACACCTGGAGAAGCCAAGCAATCCGTAATTGAAGCTATCAGGCTTTTGAAGCAATACAACGATCCAAAGAATATACCGGCAATATTAAAAGGTAAATACACATTGGTGTACAGGTTTGACACTGAAAGCCTTTTGAATTATTATAAAGGAGTATTTACAAAATCGGGCTTGGAGCGCATCACAGGAGTTAAGCAGCGGCAGTTATATCATTATTCATCCGGACTGAAAAAGCCAAGGCCTGCACAGACAAAAAAGATACAAACGGCATTACATCAATTGGGATCTGAGTTGTTGGCTGTGGAACTTTAATAATATATATAGGAATGAAAAGGGCATATTACTACTTATTTTATAAAATATATAAATTCTCAGAGGCCGCACCTTCCAGGTGGTGGAGCGATTGGAAGGCTTATTTTGTTATTAATATATTGATCGGTATAATTTTATTAAGTATAGGTGGATATTATACTGTTATTACTAAAAAAGATATGTTGCCGGTTACAAATCCAAGTATGTTTGTAACGATAATATTCATAGCAATTTCAGTATTTAACTATTTTATATTTTTCTCCCGGGATCAATGGAAAAAATATGTAAAGGAATTCGATCATTTAGAGAAAAGGAAAAATAAAATTGGTAGCTTAATTATTGGAAGTGTCATTTTATTGATCATCGCTAATTTGGTTTTTATGTTTTACCTCATGAGTCAAATTGACTGGAAGCAATACAGGTAATAATGATAAGACCTTAGTTAGAAATATCCCCCCTTAATAAAAATATTTTAGCCACAGAGGGATACCTCGGTGTTTCCATGTTTCGGTGGCAATCTTTTAAATTTCAATTTCTTCGAGATTTAACTAATAAGCTTCTTCGTAATTCCCTCATACCAAAACTGCAGCTTAAGCATAACTCATTCGCCCTTTTTCCTCCACCACGCAAAAGCTCCCACTTTCTATAGCCCTGACAAATAGCCAGTATTCTTATAGGGTGGGCAAACCAGGAGACGAACAAAGGCGAACGAGATACGGTAATGGTACGAATCAGGTACGAACGAGATACGAATATGAAACGAACAAAGTAGAATGGAAAACAGCAAATTTCTTTTGCCATCCTGTCGCCATTTGTGAAAACATTTAACAAAACCTCAAGGGTATTTTAAGGCAAAGGGTTATGTACCCTATTCTTCTATGGCATCTTGTAAATAGAAGGAATTAGTATTTTTTTATAACTTTAAACCCATTATTTATGAAAACGAAATTTTTACCCCTGATCGCTTTAATTGTTTCCTGTTCAAAAACACTGGATACACCTATTACCACTACTACAGGCACAACTACTAATTCCAACGCAACTCCCACTATTCAGTACACCATCACTTCAGATTCTTTATCTGTGCTTACTACCACAGGCGCAGTATGGAATTATATGCGGATAGATAATTTCATGATCGATCAAAGGAGTGCAGGCTCTAATTCTTACGGTAACCTCAACTGGCCAAAGTCCAAAACACCTGATACCATTTATTATGCAGCTTATTATGGAGCCGCCGGCCCTTATACATTGGTTTATAAAGACACAAGTTATGAGTCTATCACTAGTACCGGCAGGATCAGTTATGGTAGCCTGGTAAACAAATATGGAGCAAACTATTCTACCGTATTAAAATATTTGCGCGATAGCCTCCGGGTAAATGATACTGTTAGCCTTTGTATCTGGCAGGAAGCCAATGCAAGCAGGAATACGCTGGATACCTGTTATGTTTTTCTTTCACCATCTTATTTTGCTGTGATACCAGCCAGTTCTATTTATATATATGGAACAACCAGCGATAAGGCATACGGCCAGATAGCCATGAATTATAACTTGCCTATGGTGCAAGGATCAGCCAGCCCGCCACAAGGATATATTTCGCAAGGTTATTCACTGCTCTACACCAGTTCCGACACCAGTTGTTCGGCAGCCAATACATTCTATCCACATTCCATGTATGTGTACCGCGATGATTATAGTGCCAGTGGAAACCAGATGGTCTCTTCTGAAAATGCCTATCAGCAATATGTGGCAAAGAATACTGGGTTACTGAAACAGTCAACCGGGCTTAGTCAATATCTATATATGTTTGGAACTACAAGTTATAATGCTAGCAGAACATTGACCGGGTATCAGTTACATTAAAAGGAGATTTCTCTCCCCGCAATAATGATTTGATAAATTAATGGTCAGCACTTTTGCGGGGGATTCGAAATGACGGTGGCAACCGGCAATCCGCCTAGGCGGACAACTGGCAACTATTTATTAATTACAATCCTAAACGTCGTCCCCCTCCCAATCTCACTCCATTTCACAAACAACTGCCCTTTATGATACTGTTCAATAATGCGTTTGCTGAGGGTGAGGCCCAGTCCCCAGCCTCTCTTTTTAGTAGTGAAACCGGGTTTGAAAACTTTGCTGAAACTGGATTTTGCAATACCCTTGCCGGTATCGGTCACATCGATCGTAAGGTGGGAAGCGCTTTCTTCCATGGTAATAAGAAGCGTGCCTTTTCCTTCCATGGCATCCAATGCATTTTTTAAAAGATTCTCCATCACCCAGTCGAACAAAGGCGGAGAGATCATAGCAGTGATATTTTCCTTTCCATGCGTATCTAACTCAAATTCCACTTTACCACCTGCGCGTTTTTTTATGTAATCCATCATATAACGAGCCTGCGCAACAATATTCTTTTGTTCAAGCACAGGCTGGCTACCGATCTTCCCAAAACGATCGGTGATGAGTAAAAGGCGGTTGATGTCTTTCTCAATTTCAGGTGCTATCTTTTCATTGGCAGGAATATCTTTCAGCATCTCCAACCAACCCTGCAAACTCGTTACAGGTGTACCTAACTGGTGTGCTGTTTCTTTTGCCAGTCCTGCCCATACCTGGTTCTGTGCGCTACGATAACTGATACGCTGAGCGATCACGATCACAATAATAAATAACGCCACAATGATGAGCTGAACAATAGGGTAGTACCTTACTTCATTTAATAAAGCGCTCTCGCCATAATAATAACGGTTGGCGACATAAGGTTTCTCACTGATAACAAATTCTATTGGTTGGTTTTGTCTTTTGAACTCCCTTAATTTCCGGGTAAGATAATTAGTATCGCTTTTTACTTTGATACTATCCAGGTTGCGGTAGTTGCCGCTGAGCGTATCTTTTTCATCGGTTTCAATGATAGGGATATCATTATTTTCTGCAGATACTTTTGAAGCAAGGTTAAAACTCACACTATCAGAAGGAGTGAGGAGCGTGCGCTGCGCTTCGATCCATAATTCCACTTTATGGCGTTCATCGCTGGCAATCTTCCCGGAAAGGTATTGCGAATAGAAGATGGTGCCGCTTACAATGCAGATAGCCACCAGGGCAACCATCGTTCTCCAATTAAACCAGTGTTGTAGCATATTTACGATTTACGATATAGGATTTACGATTTGTTTAAACCCCGACATGTCTAAACGTACTCAATCCCGCATCCCATATCTCGTATCCCATATCCCATATCTCGTATCCCGTATCCCGCATCCCGCATCCCCCATCTCACAACCCCAAGAATCCCCCTTTCTTCAAACTCTTTCTTCCTTCGCCGATCTTGAAGCCATTATTATAAATCTCAATTTTATAATCACCTGTTACAAACTTGCCACCGGGTTTCCAGTTAAAGCTTACGGGCAGGCTCTTGCCTTGTTCGTAGTTCACCAACACTTTATCTGTATATGATCTGTCATTGCCATCTCTTGTTTTAAAAGTACCGGAACTGCCTGAAGCACTGCCATCGGGATTGTACACGCATACATACAAAGTCTTTTGCCCGGTAGGTGTTACGCGGTTCTCATCAAGGCTGCAGGAAATCGTCAGCAGGTCTGCATTCTTTGCAACAGTGGTTTCTTTTTCCTTACCATTTTTCTTTACCTGTATGGCAGTAACATTAATATTGGATGCATGAAGGGTATTAGCGAGATCTACTTTTTCAGAAAGATCACGGTTCTGTCCCTGTGCAGTAGAAAGTGTGTCCTGCAGATTCTTTTTGTCGGAGCTGAGTTGTGTATTGGCTGTGGTTAATTGCTCATTCTCGCCTTTCAGTTTATTGATCTCGGCAACATAGCCGTCAATCTTGCCATTCAGTTCGGCGATCATGCCTTTGGCTTCTTTCAATTCTTCATCTGTAGCATTTTTCTTCTTAAGGATATTGCTGATGTTAGATTTTATTTTCAGGATATCGCTGTTCTTTTGTGCCAATGCACCTTGTAACTGCACATTGCTTCCCGTAAGCGAATCCATTTTCGCAGAAGCATCATTGAATTGTGCCTGGATAGAATCCCTGGCTGTTGTAACGGTGGCTATCTGCTGCCTGTATTCTATTTGTGTTTCTTTGGTCTTGCCTTTATCATAAATGATCCATCCCCATGTGATGGCCAACGCAGCGATCAATAACCCATAGATCAACTGGCGGTTATCTTTTGGTTTGGAAGGAGGTGGTGTTAAAGAAGGAGTGGAAGACGGTGTTGCAGAGGGTGTGTAACTCATGATCAGGGTTTTAATTGTGATATAAAGTTAGGTGTTTGATTTGTGATATATGTTATAGACAATGAAAAATGGCGATCCGCCTGAGTGGACCACCATTTCATCAGATATATTTTTTATTTAGCTGAATAACCCACCTTTTTTCAGGTGTGCCATTCCTTCGCCGATCTTGTAGCCATTCTGGTAGATCACTACCATATAATCGCCCGGCTGGTAATTGGTGCCTTTCCAGTCAAAACTTACAGGTTGTACTTTACCCTGTTCATAATTCACTGTCACTTTGGTGGTATATTGTTTATCACCTTCTTCTCTTGTTGTAACAATATCTCCGTTTGAAATAGCTGTGCCATCAGGTGCCAGTACACGTACATACAAGTCTTTACTTCCGCTTGGAGCGATCCTGTTTTCATCCAGTTGGAAAGATACCCTCAGCAGGTCGGCCCTTTTTGCAGTGGTTGTTTCTTTTTCTTTTCCATTATACCTTATATCGATAGCTGCAACGCTGATAGCTGATGCATGCAATGTTGAAGCAACATCTTCTACATTTTTCTTTGCTGCTTCTGTTTGCTGAAGATTTTCCTGAAGACCGGTTTTTTCAACAACCAGTTGTTCCTTTTCTGTTGTTAGTTGCACTTTGTCTGTGACCAGTTGCTGGTTCTCGCCTTTTAATTTTTCAATATCAGCATACAAACCTTCCACTTTTCCATTTAATTCATCTATCATCTTTTTTGCTTCGGTCAGTTCTGCAGTCGTAGCATTTTTATTTTTCAGGATGGAAGCGATATTGTATTTTAATTTCTGAATATCGTTATTTTTGTCAGCCAGTGTTCCCTGCAATTTAATATTGCTTCCGTTCATAGAGTCCAGCTTGGCTGAAGCAACATTGAATTCTTGCTGAATGGCAGAACGGTTGCTGTCGACTGTATTCACCTGCGACTGCAGTGTTTGGACAGTTTTTGTGGTTTTACTCTTGTCGAAGGCAATATATCCCCACGTAATTACTAGCGCAATGATCAGGAGACTGTAAATGAGTCCCCGGTTATCTTTTTTTGGCGCTTGTGGCTGGACTTGTCCAGCGGTTGTTGGTTGGTAGCTCATGTTTTTTATTTTTAAAAGTTTAACAAATCAATTCAAAACAAAATGTATGCTTACAGAACTTTTTTTACTCGATATTGAAACAATTCCGCAGGCTGAAGGCTTTTCTATGCTTGATCCCGACTGGCAGTCATTGTTCCTCGATAAAATATCCAAAACAATGCCAGAAAACATCACGCCTGAAGAAGCTTATCGGAGAAGAGGAGGAATACTCGCTGAGTTCGGAAAGATCATTTGCATCTCCACTGCATTCTTCTTTGAGAATGAAGAAAAAGAATTGTGTTTGAAGATGAAAAGCATTTATGGCGATGATGAGAAGGAATTATTGCGATCATTTGTTGAACTCTGTGATAAGATGCTGGTCCATAAGAGTTACTTCCAGTTTACCGGGCATAATATCAAAGAGTTTGATATTCCATATATCTGCCGGCGTTTATTGATCAACCGTATGCCATTGCCTGTGTACCTGCAATTCCATGATAAAAAGCCATGGGAGGTAAAGATGTTTGATACCATGAACTGGTGGAAATTTGGCGATGTCAAGAATTATATATCACTGCACCTCCTTGCAAATGTGCTGGGCATCCCCTCATCCAAAACAGATATGGATGGAAGTATGGTGCAGGATGTCTATTATAAGGACAAAGATCTTCGCCGGATAGTGGACTATTGCCAGCGGGATGTAGTAGTGACAGCCAATGTGGTATTGCGTTTCCACGACCGTCCCTTGCTGACAGACGACAAGGTGATCGTAATATCTTAATAAAATCCCGGCTTTACATTTCTTAGTTCGTGTTCTGTGCTTCATATTTGCATCTATGAGCGTTGACAAAATCCTGGGAGAATGGAAAAAAGGTACTTTCAAGCCGGTTTACTGGCTGGAAGGTGAGGAGCCTTATTTTATTGACCAGGTAATGGATCATGCCGAACACAGGATATTGAATGAAAGCGAA
Source organism: uncultured Chitinophagaceae bacterium (assembly GCA_903884185.1). Taxonomy (GTDB): domain Bacteria; phylum Bacteroidota; class Bacteroidia; order Chitinophagales; family Chitinophagaceae; genus CAISDV01. Next base: position 23,514 of record CAISDV010000157.1, read on the forward strand.
GCCGCATTTAATCTCACTGTTTTCTATGGGCGTGATGCCGATTGGGCGGCTGTGATCAATTCCTGCAGGCGCTACCCGATGTTTGCTGAACGACAGGTAGTATTATTGAAAGAAGCACAGCAGATGCGTGACATTGAAAAACTCGAAGGCTATATTGAAAATCCTTTATCCTCCACTGTCTTTGTAGTGAGTTATAAAGAAAAGAAGGTGGACGGCAGAAGCAAGCTCGCAAAAACGCTCAAACAGAAAGGCGAAGTTTTTACTACCAAAAAAATATACGAAAGCCAGTTGCCAGAATGGGCCAGCCAGATGGTGCAAAAGCATGGACTGACCATCAACCAGAAAGCTTTATTTTTACTGGTTGATCATATTGGAAACGACCTTGCACGTATCCAGAATGAAATAGAAAAGCTGGCAGTTAATCTTGGCGTAAGAAAAAATATAACTGAAGATGATATTGAAAATTATATCGGCGTAAGCAAAGAATTCAATGTGTTTGAACTGCAGGATGCAGTAGCAAGAAAAGATCTTCCCAAAGCAGTACGCATCATCCAATACTTCAAAGCCAATCCCAAAGCAGCGCCTATACAAATGATATTACCGGCTCTGTATAATTTTTTTAGTAAGGTGTATATGATATTTGGGGCAGGCAGTACCGATGAAAAGTCGCTGGCAGGGTCATTAGGGATCAATCCTTATTTTATAAAAGATTATATCCTTGCTTCACGGAATTATCAATACCAGGGCGTTGAAAAAATATTACTCTTATTACATGAATACAATCTCCGCAGTGTGGGAGTGAATGATGCAGGGACAGATGATGCGGGGTTGTTGAAGGAATTGGTGGTGAAGATGATGGGGTGAGATTTGGTTTTTTAAAAGTATCGCTAACTTACACCTCAGAAAAATTAGCGAATATGATTTCATGTACTTCTTCTATCCCTACACTCATCCCTTTAAAAAAGTAACTATCAGGTGTTGGATATTCTATATGCACATCCTCATGCTTTATTTTAAATAAGAATAACCCAACAGCTTGCATTTTACTTCCTGTAGCTGCTACGATAATTCTTTCATGCATGCCAAACTCATTGTATACCTTTTCTAATTCATTAAAAACTTCCTGATAATAAAAAGTGCTTGCAACTCTTTTCAATAAACCAGTCCTTGTGTCTATTTCATTAAAAGAGCTATATTCTTTAATAAGTTTATTATGAATATACTGAGTTGCAAATTCACGCCATTTAAAATCGGTCCTTGGGGGAGACCCGTTTATCAAAACTAATCTATAAGGACTAATTGTCCCTAGCATATGCCGAATTAACATCTCATTAAATGAAGTTAAAGCAACTAAACAGACAGGTTGACCTTGCATTCTTATACTGCTCAGGCACTTTGCACGTAGAATAGTACCAAATCCTTGAGTTGGAAATTTTGAAATAGCTTTAGGATTAATTTTAAATTTTTCAAATTCAATGGCGGTGGGTGCATAATTTTTGGCTTCTGAATAAACAACTCTTAAAACTCCTTTATAATTTCTAAGAGTGCAAAGTATTACTAAAATTAAATATTTAGTTAGGGCGGTTATGTCTAATATAATCTCATCAAAATCGTTTGCTTTTTTCATCTGCTTTGCTAATCTATCTTCAATATCGTCAATGGCTGAATAATTAAATTCAAATTCCTTAGGTAAATGTATTCCAATTTTTTCAAGAGATTTTTTTAAGGATTCGATCTTATTATCTCCTTTTTTCGGTTCATATTTTATTAAAATTGAGTCAGTTAAAATTTTTTTATTGTTACTCTTTCCCTGAAATTCAGCCCACCCCGTGCTTCTATCTTCAAAACCATAAGCGCCTATAAAAAGCCTTTTAGGGCCTGTTAATAAAATTTGAGCTTTATTGATTTTGGGGAAGGCCATTAAAAATTTATTTTTATTTGTTTTTTGTTTATTTGATTTCTTTTCTCCTTATAATATTTTACAAATTCTCCGGGTTTAAGTAAAAGTGATTTGAATTCCGATAGAGTTAGATGGATATTGTCGTGCTCAGAAAAAGTTAATTTTGCTCTAGGAATTAAAAGCCTGTTCATAAACAAACGAGGAGTGTGAAATCCTCTTAAACTTTTACCACGTCTATCCTGTAGAAAAATATGCCACCTTATTAAACCCTCATAAAATCCTAAAGCTATTTCATCTTTTTGGGGGTCAAATTCAAAGTGATCTAAAATTTCGATTCGAAATGCCTGTTTAGGATTTGAGTGACTATTATTTGAAACAATTTTACCTTCCATCATTTCATATTTACAAATCAGGATGAATGTTTCTACAATAGTTCGTAAATGCGTTCCAAATTGTATGTTTTTTTCAAGATTAATTTGTTTTTCAAGTGACATTGGGTTAGGAACTTGTTCGGCAAAATCTAAAAACTCACCTCCTTTTTGTTTGAATATTTTGTCTTGTAAATATGGAGAAACTAGTTTGTTTCCTTTTTTAAATTCTGGCCTTGATTCTCTTAACATTTCAACGAACATAGCAATCATCATGCGAATATCGCTCGACCAAACGCCTACAAAACTTTCTATACCGCTATAATAAACTTTCTTTTTTTTGCCTCTCATGACTTTTGCCATGCTATTATTATCCATTTTTCTATGCCCTAACTGGAAATTCCACTTAAACAGTCCCCACTTGACCCCTTAAAATAGCCCCCACTAGACCGGAGCAAACTGCCCCCAGCAGATCACTTGAAACTGTGCTGGTGTCCCTGGTCTTTGCAAGAATATATGCTTCTGCGTAATCGCTTACAGAAACAGAATCTTTCTCTGTTACCTGTGCAAATGAACCAGGATGAACAGAGGCCAGGATGATAATATATAAGAATATTTTTTTCATTCTTTAGCTGCCTTTCAATTTCTCATTCGCCGCCACCTTGTCTTTACTTAATTGCCCTTTCAATTCTTCCAACCCGTTAAATTTCACTTCGCCGCGTAAATAATGAATAACATCTACACGAATAACCTCTCCATAAATATCTGCATCAAAATCAAAAATATTTACTTCTATCATGCGCTTGGTGCCATCAACAGTGGGGCGTACGCCGATGTTCATCATACCTTTATAATGTAAGATGTTAGATGTTGGATGTACGATGTTGGATGCGAGATACGGGATACGGGATACAGGATTGGAGAGAGTAACCTTAACGGCGTACACACCATTCCCAGGAATTAATTTTTCATCACTTTCTATATGCAGGTTGGCAGTAGGGTA